>CAZXKW010000115.1:0-3232 GCA_964641565.1 uncultured Candidatus Peribacteria bacterium | reverse complement strand
ATTACTGCTGACCATGTATTAGCAAATATGGGACTAATGGCTTCAGCTAAGGCAGCAGTAGAAGCAATTGTGCGACAAATGGCTGTAGAATTAGCTCCTATGGGCATCAATGTAAATACTGTGGTACCTGGAATCATTAGCACAGACTCTACTTTGTATTATGCTGAGCGTGGTGCTCCAGAAGGTTACTTAGCAGCGGCTACAAATGCGACTGTGCGCAAAGTGCTCGTATCACCAAAAGAAGTAGCCAGCGTAATCACCTTTCTGTGTACAGACTATGCTAACGGCATAGTTGGTCAAAGAATAGTCGTTGATGGAGGATTGACATTAAGAGCTCTGTAATTAAGTTATAGAGCTTCTATTGATAGTAATCGCCTGAGTCAGGCTACAACTATTGCCAGAAATGATATATGCTTGTAAAGCAATAAATAAAAACTCGCCAATATGAAGCGCCAAGATCCATCATCAGAAGCACTAAGAAAAATTACCTTGGGCCAATTAGCATTAGATCGTCTAGACCCAGATACTTTAAAAAGATTAGAGACTGGAGTGGCATTTGAACGTGGCGAATTAAGAGAAATACTCACAGCTAGCGATTCCCCAGCTGTAAAAGCATTTTTTGCTAGTGAAGGAATCAATACTATCAGAAGCTATACAGCTTTAGAGGCGAAGTTGGCAGCATTGGTACAAAAGGTTAAAGCTTTGCCTAAAAAAGAAGCATTTGAACTAGTTACCATGTGGTTAGCTATTGCGCGCCAAGCAGGAACTATAGAGACTATGGCGGAATTTTATGTCACCCTGAGTACCATTATGGATCGCCGGTCATTTAGTATCGTTACCGATGATCTAGTCTTGGACGAAGATTTTACTGGAGAGGTCGGCCAACAGGCATATTATGGAAAAGAGATGCGCCTACCTAATCGTGTTTTTGATGAATGGAATCATCCTCAAATGACTACTCAGCAACGGTTCGAAAGTATCATGGAGGCAATTGATCAGCTCCAAAGTAGAAAAGCCGAAGCAGTAAAACAATCTGATTATACTAATGCCATTGTAGTGGCAATGATAGCGGATAAACTAGCAGATGAAACCAAAGATACTATTGGAGTAGATATTCTAGATGGATCAGCAATTACCACAAAAGGTTTAAGCTATGAGAAAGCAGCTAGGTATGCATGCACTCTCCCCAAAGGATTACAAAAATGGGCGGATCGACAACTGAGCAAAGCCTATATATTAGGAGATTATGATGATAATGAATTCTTTAGATCGTCAGAAAGAATGTCTGAAATAGTCAGAATAGTACTTGATGATGGAGCGAATAATGCATTGTTTAAAGCATACAAACAGGCAATTAATCAATACAACACTCACCCAAATAGGCAAAACCAGGAAGCTGTAGCAATAGCATTGCAGGCACTTCAAAAAGAATTATATAAAGTATCTTTAGTCACATTTGGTGAGGCTGATCGCAATTTACATCCAAAAATCGAAACTCCAGCTCGAAATCTTGCTTGGTATGCATTAACTTCCGGGACTGGAACCAAAGTAAGTCGATATGTTGGCAAAATGCACAGATTGAATGATCGTGGATTCATTGACCATGACAATGAGCTGCCACTTTCAGCGAATGTAGAAGTATTGACCCAAATAGCTCAGGCTGAAGGAGTAGATTTAACATTAGTTAAAGATGAAATCAAAACTCGACTCAAAACAGATCTAACTTCAGGAAAGATCAATGTTGCAGCTTTAGCAGATCTTATTTTAACTGCATACTGGGCCGATAATCCATTGACAGTTGCAAAAAGTGGCCTCGAAAACTGGTATGTTACCACAGCTATTTTTAGAGTCACTGAAACTAAAAAAACTACCAGCAATCCTTATGACGGGAAAAAAAGACGATACGGTGCGGTGGCCGAACTCGCTGAATTTGTGAGAACTTTTCAAGCGAACTAGGCACCTTTTTTCACTTCATACTCTCGAATAAACATAGTTTGATTTTCAAATCAACTATGTTTATTTTAGTTGAGCCACAACTTTTTATTTATGGATCCTAAATTTACGCAACCTTACAATCCTCAAGAGACTGAAAAAAAGATTTATGCCGTGTGGGAAAATAGTGGCTATTTTCAACCAGAAAAATTACCAGCACGAAATCAAACTCCATGGTCATGCATCATGCCCCCTCCTAATGCCAATGGCCGCTTACATGCTGGACATGCTTTGGATATTGCGCTCAAAGATACTGCGGCCCGATTTGAACGCATGCGTGGTAAGAAAGTACTGCTTTTACCTGGTGCTGACCATGCTGGTTTCGAAACTCAAGTAGTGTATGAAAAGAAATTAGAGAAAGAAGGTCGATCTCGCTTTGGCATGGAGCCACAGCAACTCTATGATGAAATTTATAAGTTCACTATCGAAAATAAACAAGCAATGGTCAATGATGTAAGACGTTTGGGCACATCATGTGACTGGTCACGCGAAAAATTCACTTTGGACAAAGATATCGTAGAACAAGTACAAAAGACCTTTGTCAAAATGTACGAAGATGGCCTGGTCTATCGTGGCAAAAGAACAATTAACTGGTGCCCAAAACATCAAACCTCACTCTCTGATGTAGAAACAACTTCGGTAGAAGAAACAGGTAAATTTTATTATCTCAAATACGGACCTTTTGTCATTGGTACTTCACGTCCTGAGACAAAATTTGGCGACAAATATGTGGTGATGCATCCTGATGATAAACGCTATGAAGCATATACCCATGGTCAAAAAATTGATTTGGAATGGATCAATGGACCAGTGACTGCGACCGTGATCAAAGATCCCGTCATCGACATGAAATTTGGTACAGGTGTCATGACTATTACTCCATGGCATGACAATGTCGACTTTGATATGGCACAGCGACATCACCTCGATAGCGAACAGGTAATCGACTGGCGAGGTAAGCTTTTGCCTATTGCTGGTGAATTTGCTGGAATGAAAATTCTCGATGCCCGAGCAAAGATTATAGAAAAATTAGCGGCTAAAGGCCTAGTAGAAAAGATTGATGAAAACTATGTCCACGTGGTTAAGCGTTGCTACAAATGCGAAAACTTAATTGAACCGCAAGTCCGTGATCAATGGTTCGTCAAAATGGAACCTCTGGCAGCAAAAGTAATCGAGGTGGTGGAAAAGAAATCACTCATCAATATCGTTCCTGATTTTGAAAAGAAAATTCTGCTTCACT
>CAZXKW010000114.1:2920-3312 GCA_964641565.1 uncultured Candidatus Peribacteria bacterium | reverse complement strand
AAATTCAAGAAAAAAAATATGCCATTCCCCTTCCCACTTTGCATCCACAAGAGCGAAAACGAAGACGCATGGTCTGGCGTAATGAAAATAAGCTCTATCCAGATATTTGTGACCTCAGTGGCAAACCGATCATTTCCGTTTTTTCACCAGATAAGCCTTTCAAAGTTTATAGTGAACCTGCGTGGTGGAGTGATGAGTGGGATGCCTTAAGTTACGGACGACCGTACGACTTCAATAGATCATTCTTTAGTCAGTACCGAGAATTAATGTTGGCAGTGCCCCAACCAGCCCTGGTAACTGATTTCTTACCAAATATCAATTCTGAATACATCAATCTCGCAGGTGCTTCCAAAAACTGCTATTTAATTTTCGACACTGGAGACTGTGAAGGT
>CAZXKW010000114.1:0-2910 GCA_964641565.1 uncultured Candidatus Peribacteria bacterium | reverse complement strand
ACAGCCTCTATCGAGATATCGAATGTGTTGATTGTGATTATACTCATGATTCTTCGTACTGTTATGATTGCGTTTACTGTCAAAACTGCTATGAGGTCCAAACAGCCGTGATGTGTAGAAATACCAGCACCAGTCAATATGTCTTCAATTTACGTTCCTGCAAAAATTGTTTTTTGAGTCATAATCTCGACCAAAAGGAATACTACATTCTCAATAAACCTTATACTCGTGAGACCTACCATGCTGAGGTAGAAAAGCTTAAAGCAACTATTCCTGATTTGAAAGCATTTTTCTTAGAAAAGATTGTTGGCGATACTACTATTCCTCGCAAGTACTATGTAGGAAACAATATTGAAAATACTAGCGGCAATTACATCAACAATGTTAAAAATTGTGAAGAGGTATTCAATGCAGCTAAATTAGAAGATTGTTCATATGTTCGCATTTTTGAAGATGCAAAAGATTGCTTTGATTGTGACATGTGGGGCTGGAATACTGAGCTCAATTATGAATGCCAAGAAACAGGCAGTGGGGCTCACAATATCGCCTTTTGTTCTTTCTGTTGGGACAATGTCAGTGAACTCTACTACTCACAATTTTGTCGTTGGTCCAATCATCTTTTCGGTTGTTTCGGCCTCCGACGCAAAGAGTATTGCATCTTAAATAAACAATATTCTAAACAAGAGTATGAAGAATTAGTACCAAGAATCATTGCCCACATGATTGCCAACAAGGAATGGGGAGAGTTCTTCCCAATGAATATTTCACACTTTGGCTACAACGAAACTGCAGCTCAAGAATACTTGCCTTTAACTAAAGTTGAAGCCTTAGAATTAGGTGCCACCTGGTGTGATTATCAATCACCGCTGCCCCAAGCAAGCAATGTAGTACCAGCCGCTACACTACCAAAGCATATCAGCGAAGTGAACGACGATATTTTACAAGCAGTAATTCTCGCTGAAGGCAGCGATAGACCATTCAAAATCACTAAACAAGAATTAGCTTTTTACCGAAAATATAATCTTCCACTCCCCCACTACACTCCTGATGAAAGACATCAAAAAAGAATGACATTGAGATTGCCAGAACAACTCTGGGATCGGAATTGTCAGCGTTGCCAGCAAGCAATCAAAACTAGCTATGCTCCACAAAGACCTGAACAGA
This sequence comes from uncultured Candidatus Peribacteria bacterium, assembly GCA_964641565.1. Lineage (GTDB taxonomy): Bacteria > Patescibacteriota > Gracilibacteria > RBG-16-42-10 > RBG-16-42-10 > JAGNZB01. The sequence continues at coordinate 1,746 of CAZXKW010000114.1, read as the reverse complement.
TCTACTGTGAAGAATGCTACGCGAGCACAATGTAATTTAAACCCGAGCTAGTTTAAGGCACTTTTTACAAATACCACTAAAATCAAAATTGTGAAATTCAAAGCCAGTTTTGTGTTCCCAATCTCCTAAAAAGTGCTCAAATTCACAAGGTAGATGATATAGCTCACGACATTGCTCACAGCGGAAATGATGATGATGATCTATTTTATCACCAAGCTCATATCCTTTCTCACCATTACCTAAAAAAAGTTCCCGCACCAAACCTGCTTTTTGAAAAACATCTAAAGTACGGTACACAGTCACTTTGTCTAAAGTATTGTCATATTGTAAAAGATCTTTCACGGTAAGCATTCTTTTTTTGCGCTCGAAGTAATTCATAATCCTACGGCGAACTGGTGTCCATTGAATATCAGTCATAATTAAACACTTAAAGCAAACATATATTGCCACCAGAGAATTAGACACGCAACCTATTTGCAATAAAACCCTCACAAGACACTAAGCAATTCGGTTGCGAAATAGTAGTAAAACCTCCTAACTAATAATTGCTCGGCGCATTGCCTCTGACAATTCTTGATTTCTAACCATTTGTACAAGCGTAGCAAACTTAATCGCTTCTTGAGCAACCATCTCTCTAGCCAGCAAAGCATCATGAGCAATAATACATGCTCCTGCAGTACCAATAACTGACTCTGGTAAAAATCCAAGTTTAGACTTAATCCACTGTTTCAATGCTGCATCGGCCTCACTAGTAGCTTCAGTGATTTGAGATTTACTAGGCTCACCATCAAGCGATACCAAAGCCTCAACTTCAATAATTTCTCGAGCTTTACCATTGAGTTGATGATGGCACCGACTAGCATCTCGAGTCACAACTAATGAACTATGATTAGTAAGTTTACCCAAATTCCATTGAGATCTTTCAGTATAGACCGCTCCACAAATGCTGAGACGAGCACTACATAAAGCCTCATCAAATTTCTCAACGGAATACAAATTCTTTCCTAAGTTCAACTGCTTAGCAATAGCAACGAAGTGCTGCAATTCACCACGCCCCTTACCTTTAACCGTAGGCACCTTCAAAGTGAATTCTAATTCACGTCGAGTACTAGCTGCTAACTGTCTGAGTAAAGCCAAACGCCCAGAAGAATTTTCATTGAGCACATGAACTACATCAGCGGAAGTAGCATCATATAAACGAACTCTGAGTGGTGATTTTTTACTGCGCAGCTTAACGCCTTTATCAATAGTAAAGTTGGCATAATTACTCTTTTCATCTGGCTCTCGGCTATCTGTAAGGTTCGCAATAGTATCAGGTGCTAATGTATTAGCGAGATAGCGGAACTCAATTTCTATATCATGCATACCACATGGAACACATTATGGAATAAAACGTACATTCGCACCAACCAAGGAAGTCTGCTCAGGTTGAGTAGTAATCATATCATAAATCCAGATCTCCCCCCCCATGAGCTTAGCTTGAAAGTCATTCCAACCACTAATGACATACCCCTTATTGTCATTGTAAAATCGCAACCAACTAATTAGCTTGCCATCAGGACTAGGCATGGGCATAAAATCACTTGCTTGATCACTTGGAGCAATTGTTGTCAGGGTATGCTGATCATAATCATAAATAGCCAAATGATCATCACGAAGATTGCCAGTCGCAGTTTCTAAAGTCCAAACTAACTTAGATGCATTGGGAATCAATTGCGTATCAAAATTGCTACTTTCTGGTACAGG
>CAZXKW010000113.1:2763-3331 GCA_964641565.1 uncultured Candidatus Peribacteria bacterium | reverse complement strand
CGAGAGTTGAAATTGCCATTAATAGTGACCGATCCTTCACCTTGGAAGATGATTGGTGCAGCTGCACTGCCGAGGCGGTTCTCCATGTAAATATCCGGAGCTGAATAAGTGCCAGAAAGTATATGAAAGCGGTACCCTGTGGTTAATGTTGTATTCTGAGGTATTAATGACCATGCATGGCTGAAGGTACGAAAAGGTTGTGCCAGGGTTCCGGGATTGGTATCACTACCGCTTGTTGATAACCAATATTCTTGTACATTCACGCTACCAATGTCATAGGTTAGAGTGCTAGCAGAAGGTGTCGCTGATGGAGATGGACTGGGGCTAGGTGATGCTGTTGGGCTTGGAGAGGCACTAGGTGAAGGTGAACTAGAAGGAATTGGTGAAGCACTTGGGCTAGCGGATGCCGTCGGTGATGCTGTTGGGCTGGGTAAATTTGATGGCGTTACGGATGGCGTTGGAGAAGGTGATAGACTTGGTGATGGTGTGCTTGTTGGTGTAGGACTATTGCTTGGAGTTGAAGTTGGCGTCGCAGATGCTGTCGGTTCGATAGTTGTACCTGGAACAG
>CAZXKW010000113.1:0-2753 GCA_964641565.1 uncultured Candidatus Peribacteria bacterium | reverse complement strand
TGTGGTAGATGGATCTGCTGTGCCATTGATCACAATCTGACTACTGGAATTGGTTGGAGGAATAAAATCATTAGATGATCTAGTACTGCGCGATCGTCGTGAAGATGAGGTGTCCGTACTTGAGGAAACTGAGCTTTTAGCAGCTATAATCTCACGATAATGCTCGCTGTAGTAAGTCATTGCTCTAATAATAATCTGACTTGCTTCTGCTCTGGTTAGCCATTGGTAAGGATTATTGTTAGTGACAAGACCTAGTTGATTGGCGCGAGAAAAATTGGTGAATGGTTCGTCGCTTGGTGAAAGTGAATATAATTTTAATATCATTTTACTGGCATCTGCACGCGTAATAGGCAAATCAGGATAAAAATTGCGGTTTGTATTGCATTGATTACTCAAACTACCGCTTACAATTTGATATGTGGTAAGTGTGGCAATATAACTAGCAGCCCAGTGATTGGTGGGGACATCGCAATAATTATTATTGGGATTGGTCAATGTACTAAATACAGATTGGTATCTGCCTGCGCCAATAAGCATTTTACTCAACTCTGCTCGGGTGAGTGGTCGCTCTGGAAAGAAATAAGGATTGGCGCTAACTACACCAGCTGTTACCAACTGACTAATAGGTGCATATGCTGGATTGGTAGGTAATACATCTAAAAAAGTATTAGCTTCAGCAGTAATAGTGTGACCTTGAATTGCGATACTGGTGATGATTAAGATGAATGCAGCTATGATTGTGAATAAGCGATGCTTATGCATAAAGTTTATTTGTCTAATCCAAGTAAGTGTCGTAATTGTTGATCAAAACGATGAACTCCTTCCCATAGCCTGCGTAATTGAGACATTTTCTCGATATTCAGAGCTGGACTTACTACCCCAGGGAATATCATTGTTTTCGTTGGAGCTAAGTCAGCAGCTTTCTGTGGGACGTATCCCGGTATCAGTGATTGCCATTGGTCGAGGTCGGCTTGTGTCTTAATATTGCCAGATTGAATTAGCTGATCTAGCTGAGCAGCTGCCGAGCCCTGTTTGTTCTGTTCTAATGCTAATTTCAATCCTTGAGCCGCTTCACGCAAGCTGAGGCTATTTTGTCTAGCAGCTATTACGGCTTGTAAGCTGGCATTGTCGTGGATTTCACCGCGGTCGAACAGTTGATAAAAATCTCTTGCAGTTGTGATTTCACCCTTTTGGGCTAGCTTTAACATGAATTCATAAAGGTCATGTTTGACCTGTACTTCATTCATTTCTTGTACTTTTAGGGCAAAGTTGTGTAGTAGCGGATTGTTATTTTTTGCCAAGCTAGTAATGGCTTCTTGTTGAGCCTCCAGTGAGGTGGCTTTTTGAAAAATTTCCACAAAATCTTTGGCTGTGGTTTTGGCAGCTTCTGGATCAACCTGACCTTGTTGCATTCTTTGCACCAAGAATGTCTCAAACATGGTAGCGAGCTGCTTACGTATCGCTAGTGGGTCTTGGAGCTGGTGGTTTTCGATGTTCGTTTTGGTGTCCAGTTGATCCATATACTAAGCAATATTGTTGATATTGATGTCTCCCAAACGTGCAAGAATTTCTGGACCTACATATTTTACATTGCGGGCATATTTGAGTCTCGACATTTCTGTGGCTAATTTGGTGATTTCTTTTTGGCCTTTATCGAAGTCTTTGATGGTATTAAGACTAAATGGGGGAGTAATGATGTTGTTTACAGACATTTTGATACAAGCATTGAATCCTCGAAGATTGATCAAATCATTGCTGGCAAATACTGGGCCCATTTCTTTCTCCATATATTCAGCATCTTGAGCACCAATTTTGAAATTGAGCATGGTCCCAACGTTACCAAAGACGGCATTTTTAACTTTTTCATTGTTATCTTTCACGAGCTGAGCAATGTACTGATGGGCGACGATTAAGCCGAGACGGTATTTACGAGCTTCAGAAAGAATGCTCTCAAAAGCATCTGTGACGAAGTTTTGAAACTCATCGACATAGAGAAAGAATGGCTGACGTTCACTTTTGGGGATACTGGCACGACGCATGGCGGCAACTTGGATTTTGTTGACGAAAATCATACCTAGCAAGTTGGCATTGATGTCACCAATTAAACCTTTCGCTAGTTTTACGAAAATAATTTTTTTGCTGTTCATTGCTTCACTGAAGTCAAAGCTCGATTTCGTTTGTCCCACAACGTTGCGCATGGTGGTATTGGTCACGAAAGCACCAAATTTAGCTGCCAAGAAAGGAATCATTTCTTCTTTTTCCCGAGCACCAGTGGCAGCCATCTGTTTGGTCCAGAATGATTTAACAATTGGGTTTTTTACTTTACTTACTTTGTATTGTTGCCATTTTTCATCAGTAAATAGACGTACAATATCAGTGAGTGCGCCCCCTTCTTCTTCATCATCCATCAAGGTTAAACAGCCATTGCGGAAGTAATCTTGAATACGAGGACCGAATATCTCTGGACCGAAAAGACCAATCATCATATTCATCGCATCGAGAGCAATGAAGTCTTTTTCTTCTGGTGTTTTTGCTTCTAGCATATTGATACCCAAAGGAAATTTGGTATCAGAAGGATCGAAGACAATCACATCTTGGAGACGCTCAGGTGGAACCCATTCCATACAGTCATCCACTAACTCGCCGTGAGGATCAACAACACACAGCCCATGGCCGGCCTTCATATCTTGTTTGACCAGGGCCTTTTGCAGGACAGATTTACCCATACCTGTTTGACCGATGATGTAAAAATG
>CAZXKW010000112.1:1031-3332 GCA_964641565.1 uncultured Candidatus Peribacteria bacterium | reverse complement strand
GTACTACCTAACATAATGCTTGGTGGCACAATCTTGCTAAACATCATCATGGTTAGGAAGCAACACTCAAAGTAAAACAAAGGATGTTGCATATAAAAACCAAACCAATCATTGCCATGTTTGGCAATATACGTTTGTAACTGGCGACGAGAATGCTTCAAGAAAAATCCATACATGCCTCTTTGGAATGGATAGAGTAATGGAACTCCACCCACCCATACCATATCAAGTAAAATATGACTAAAAACGCCAATACTTAGCAATACTAATGCTTGGTAGAGCGTCGTCATGTGAAACAACGATGCCACTATGAATAATGGTGTGAATAACACCAAATAAAAAAGCGGTGCATGCATATACGTCTGGCGGTGATTGACAGCGTCAGCAGTAAACTGCTTGTTTTTCATCTTTTTCTTGACCATGTAGTACAATAAATCACAGTCTGGAATTGCTCCGGCGACAAAACCTAAAGCATATAACCATTTGTTATCAGTGACATTCCACTTATCAAGCAGATAAGCAGTGGTGGCAGCTGTAGTAACTACATGTGTGGGAAACATCATAGACTGTATTTTTGCAGCAGGTTCACGCTACCAGAGCCTTATCCTATCGTCAAAGAGGGTAGCACTGGGAACTCCCTTTTTTCTTCAGCTGTAAGAGCTAGATCTGTCAAACTAAAGGTCATTTTTTTGTTTGTCCATTCGATAGCTTGGCAGCGTAGTTGGAATGGCTGAGTATTGGATGCCTTCGCATTGTAAAGACTGTCCCCTACTAGTGGATGACCGATGGCTGCACAATGTACCCTTATTTGATGTCGTGCGCCTTGATATATCATTAGATGAATCCAGCTACGGCCAGCCTGGTCTGTTGAGATTACCTGGAAGAACGTTTGAGCGTGGCGCCATTCACCACGCTTTTGCTGATTGTGCTCTTTTTGAACTACCATTTTCTTTTTTGTCCGAGTATGATTGGCAATTTGGTACTCAATTATGCCTGAATAGTTGGGCAATATGCCTTCAACATAGGCAATGTAATGTTTTTTGATTCGTTGGTTCTGGCTATCTTGCTGAAATTGATCAAAAGTTGCTTGATCGGTAGCAAAAAGTACTAAACCTGAGGTTTCGTTGTCGAGTCGATACAGAAGCCCCCCTTCATTTGGGTGGAATCCTTCTATACCCCTTTGTTCGGGAAATTGATTGATGACCAATTCAGTTAATGATGGAGAGAGTACTCCGGGAACTGTCGGTGTCATTATTGGCTTATATACTTCAAGTATTGAAGTGTGTTTTGCACATATTATAGACATAGAGCTTGCATTGATAGCCATATTTATAGTAACATATAATGATAGAGTCTCGAAAATCTAGCTTTCCTGTACTTTTTGTACTCTTAATCCCCCCTTTATCAAAACCCCCGTTTTGTGTTTGTGTGCTGTTAGTGGTTTGTTTGTGTTCAGCGCTTCAGTTTCCTCTCAATATTTGGTTTCACAGGCTTCATATATGTCGCCGCAAGCTGTGAATACCTATGCTCTGCAAGAGTATCGTTCACAGATACAAGCTGTGTCTGCTCAATTTGCTGTGCAATATCAACTATTGCAAAAGAAACAGCAGCAATTAGCTTTGGAAAAAGCTGAAGCTGAAAAGAAAGCAGCTAAAGCTCGCCAGATTGCGCTTAAAAAGCCTAGTGCAAATGCAAGTGGCAAGGTAATTAAGTCCGCAGCTAATACATCTTTAGCATATGCACCTTTAAAAGAAGGTTCACATACATTTTACGCTGGACAATGTACCCGCTATGTAGCGAGTCAAAAGACTATCCCCTGGGGCGGCAATGCGGGTGAATGGCTCAACAACGCAGCAGCAAAAGGTTATGAAACGAGTTCAGCCCCAAAAGCTGGTGCTATCTTAGTTACTAATGAAAGCAGCACAGGTCACGTGGCTATCGTAGAAGAAATCAAAGGAGATAAAATGATAGTCTCTGAAATGAATTACGCTGGCTGGGGTAAAGTAACCAAACGTGAAATCCCTTTGGATTCAAGCAAGATCAAAGGCTATATTACCGATGCGCGTGTAGCCAGTTAAATAATTAACTATTACTAAGAAAGCAGCTGTCTTGATAAGGAGGCTGCTTTTTTAAAATCAAGATTGAATGTTTACTCTTATCTTTTTCTTAGCCTGGTACTTATTCTTCTACGATTTTCAGGAAGTAAGGATGTGGAAGAAAACAAGACTGAGACTTAGATGAAGACTCGTACCGCAGATAAAGCGGTACTCGTGGTGCTGTGGAGAGGACTTGAACCTCCAC
>CAZXKW010000112.1:0-1021 GCA_964641565.1 uncultured Candidatus Peribacteria bacterium | reverse complement strand
TCGCGTCGGTTATCAAGCCAACGCGTGCAGTTATCGGACGGTTATCAGTGTCATCGGAGGGAGTCGAACCCTCACACCTTGCGGCACCAGCCCCTCAAGCTGGCGTGTCTGCCATTCCACCACCACAGCATATTTCCCCTATACCCTTTAAGCTATAGGGGGAGGAAATTACCAACTGAGGATTTCTAACTCGGTATATTGTTGACGATGACCTTTGTTGCGCATAAATCTTTTGCGGCGCAATTTCTTGAAAACACGGACTTTATCACCTAAGCCATGAGCAATAATTTTTGCTTTGACCTCGGCTTTTACTGCCAAGTCGAGCTTTTTGTCATCGACGAGCGCAATAGGTGATCCAAGAGAAATAGTATCTCCTACTTCACCAACCATTTTTTCAACACGGATTTTTTCGCCTGGCATTACCTTTTCTTGTCTACCAGAAACTTTGATAACAGCGTACATAAGAAACCTTAAATAGCGCGCACAAATTAGCACGGTGATTAATAATTTACAAGTAAAACTTCTTTAGATCGTATAAGAAATTCGTCTTGTGTTTAATACCCCTTAGGTAAATAACATTCAAAACGATTACTGGTATCAGTTGAAATATAGTTTGTCAGGGGATCTGCAAACAAAATGTGACTATTAGAGCAGCTAGGCACACCTTCAGCTCTGCTATCTAAAAGTACATCGACAGCTAGGTAGGGAGCTGTTGTATAATCATATAATCTACCAATAACATTGCTATTTTGACATGTGTGATCTACCACTTGCACCGCAGCCTGAGCTTCTTGTATTTCAGTAGCACTAGTCTGACGAAGTAATCTTATTCTACATGGTGAATGTCCCCTTCCACCTGGCAAAAAGACGTGAGTGGCTTCGCGCACTAAATGTGTATCATTTTCAAGTGGAGTGCAGCTGGTTGCTATTGTCCTTCTACATGCCGGAGTTGCTGCATTACTATTACAATTATTAATAATAGATCGGACATCGGCTCGCATACTATATGAATGCACCAAAG
>CAZXKW010000111.1:0-3361 GCA_964641565.1 uncultured Candidatus Peribacteria bacterium | reverse complement strand
TCACCAACAATGGCGACCTAGCCAATCAACTGCTTCATCCAAGGTATGAGCTCAACAAAGTCTATGAAGTAACTCTTGATAGACCACTATCAGCAGCAGATAGAACAGGACTATTAAAAGGCGTATTTGATCAGGGCGAAAATTTAGAAGCAGATAATATCATTTTCAAACAAAGCTCTTCTGTCATCGAGATCACATTGCATCATGGCAAAAAGCGCCATATTAGACGGATGTTGGCTAGATTCGATTATCAGGTATTAAAGCTAATCCGTACCCAGATTGGCCCACTCTCACTTGCCACATTGAGAGGGGCACCGTATCTTGCTCTTACTGACCAAAATATTGATCATTTGCTCTCTTCATGTCTCAAGCCTTCCTCTTAAGCACATTTTTGTTTTACCAAACTCTGCAGAATTCTACCTTGCTCAGTATCCCTCAAGACACAACAGTGAGTAATAATGTAGAAGCTTTGAATGAGAATTATTTTTATAATCCAGCTCGATTCAATATCACGAAAGATAGCGAAGCCTTGGCACCGGTGATCAATGCCAAAGCAGCCTTAATTATGGATGTAAATACCCAAGCCATTCTCTATCAAAAGAATGGCTATGAACGTTTACCAATAGCGAGTATCACCAAACTCTTTACGATGATGACGCTCCTCGATCAAAAGATTCCTTTAGATAAGGTAATCACTATTGATCAGTATGCTGCTGACATGCCGGCGTCTAAAATTTATCTCAAAAGAGGGGACAAGCTCACGCTGCATAGCTTACTCCAAGCCAGTCTGATCTCTTCAGCCAACGATGCGACAATGGCTATTGTGCAAGGAGCATTAGGAGGATCAGCAAATGCTATTGAATTAGTTAACAAAAAAATTCACGCATTAGGATTAATCAATACCCACATTGCGCACCCGTTAGGCTTTGATGATGCCCAAAACTACTCTACTGCATTCGAAATAGGTAAAGCAGCCCATACAATATACAGTAAATATCCTACTATTTTAGACATTGTGAAGCTGGGACCACTCACTATCACTTCCCAATTAGGCAATACCTATAAAGTAAATCCCACTAATCAGCTGCTTAATAGCTATATCAAGATGCAGGGGCTAAAGACAGGCACGACCCCTGAAGCTGGTGAGTCATTTGTCTCTCTTGGTACTTATCGGGGGCATCAGTTAATTACGGTAGTACTTAATAGCCCTGATCGCTTCCAAGAAACAAAAGTGCTGTATGAGTGGGTAACCAGGCATTACCACTGGCAATAGACAAAAAGTCAGTGTATAATTTAAGGTGCATAAGAAATAAAAATGAACTTCACATCTCTACGTGCAGTCATTCGCAATATCAAAAGTCATGTGAATTGTCCTCAATGTGACAATAGCTACTCCAATGATGATATCAATGTCATTAGTGCTGTAGGTGAAAAGTGTATGATCGTCGCTCAATGTGACTATTGTAAGACTTCAATTTTAATTACTGCCAATCTCAGTCCCAATTCACCAGAAGCCACAACCACGACGAACATCAATACGACCGTTCAACCAATGGATACTAAAGAAATCGTAAGTTCAGATGATGTAGTGGAAGTGCATCAATTCCTCAAAGACTTCAAAGGTAACTTTGATGAGATCTTGCCCAACAAATAATTGGGCACACATTTTCATTTCAACGAATTAAAGTCCAGTTCTACAAACTGGGCTTTTTATTTAACTACACGTAGTGTACTTGCAATGAATATATATAATTGACTTATGGGTGGAGACAAATTAGTCTTTTGACCAATCATTAAATTGTTATGAATAGCTTTTATAGGCAATCAGTTCCGGAAACAATTGCCGCAAAACATGGTCTCGAATTAAGAGACAAATTGGGTAACCCTAGCCGCGATCAAGCAATAAAAGCAACTACAAAAGACGGTGAGACCTGTGTAATCAAATATGGTAACAAACTAAACCGGCATGAAATTGGATTAATGCGTGTAGCGCTGACAATGGATAATCTTAGTTTTCAAGTTCCATTAATTTTAGCGGAAGGTATTATTCAAGATGACGTTCGATACTGCGTCCGTCAATTTATTGACCAACCTCATCTTGCCGATATCAGCAAAGATCCCAAAAAGAACAGTATGATGCTCGACGTTTTAAAAAACGCAGCTCAAGATTATCAAAGAGTACTTGCTGCATATGGACCTACATTGACAGTAACTCCAGAACAAGCAGCCAAAGAAATGGCAAGATTTCTTATTGCCATTGCCAGCTGGGAAGCAAAACTACTGAGAGCAAATCCAGCATCAGCAAAAGCAATTAAAACCATCATTACTGATTTAATTAAACTGTATTACAAATACGGATCTGATTTCATCGGTTATGCACATGGAGACATTCATGGTGAACATGTATTGTACCAAGCAGGGGAGAAGCCAACCTTGCTCGACCTCAATGCTCAAGTAAGACCAGGCAGAGGATTCGATGGCCAAAAGCACATCAGTTTCTATGATGAAATCCGAGCCTTAGATTCCACAGCAGCTCATAGCTTTAGCCCCACGGGATTATATATTCACATAGCTGAACGTATTCGAGAGTTAGGAACTCGCTTTGATCCTCAATTAGTAAGAGCAGTAATGAGCGCACGATTACTTGGCGTCGCTACTGATATTGAAAAGGATGCCAAGGACGGAAAAAACATGCCTGATTTAGATACTAGACGTCGCTTAGTCAGAACATTTATTGAAGCTGCTCGCTATTAAAACGTATGACATCACTGAAATCAATTTTAGACCAGCATCAATTAGTTGATACTGATCAAAAACTCAACGACCGCCCCCATGTGAGAAAAGTCTTAGCACAAGATGGAAAAACACTAGTGCTTAAAACCAACAAGATTGATACTCATCAAGGTGCATTATTATTAGCCGCGAGCAAACCAACAACTGCTAGAAGCTTCTCAACCCAAAAAATATTTCATCCCGACAACGCCTCGCAACCACCAGAATATCTGCTTTTAGAATATATACAGGGCAGCGAGCTGAAAGAGTTCTATCGTGACAGACTAGCTGAAGCACTCACTATCAGTGAAGCAATTTGTAATGACTACCAGACGTTTATTAAAGAATGCCAAGCAGCTGGAATTATCCCCTCAAAACCTAACAATGAAGTAGCTTATGGTTGGCTTGGTCGCATGTTTCACCGCTGGGTCCGACGTATTATTGAGAGAAAACTACTGTCAGAAACTGAAGCTTTTAGCATTATTAGCACTTTATTTGCCTTGGCTGATGAAGATCCAGAGCACTTCTTTGGTTATAATCATGGGAATATCCATGGAGAGCACATCATTATCGCCCCTAATGCAGCCCC
>CAZXKW010000110.1:1398-3382 GCA_964641565.1 uncultured Candidatus Peribacteria bacterium | reverse complement strand
AATGTGATCACGATCACTTGGGGATACGCTTAAACGAATAAAATCTGGTCTACTGCCATAAATAGTTAACAACTCTCGTCCGACACCAACATCTTCATTGATACTGACAGGGACATCTACCACATAACCATCCATGCTTGCGACTAGCGTTAGTTGGCTAAGTTGTATTTGGGTTTGTTCTAGTTGTTTTTCTGCAAGACTTAACTGACCTTGAATGCTTTCTTTTTGAGTTTTTGCGCTTGCTTTTGCTGCTTCAATGCCTAAGTTCGCGCTTAGTTTTTGTTGTTCTAGTGTTTGGATTTGGCTATTGATCGCTTGTTCTTGTAATGCACCTGCGTTTTGGGCTTGTGCTATAGCCATTTCCAAAACACGTTGTTGATCTTGGCTGGCACTGATTTGATTGTCAGGTGTTGCAATTTGAATATCTTTATTGGTTGGAGCATTCTCGATTTGATTTCTTGTGGTGGAAAGTTGAGTAATGGAAACAGCTATCGAGCTCGTGACTGTACCACTCAACTGTCTCCATGCATCCACTAAAGGTTTGGCAGCTGCAGTATCAATCCTTGTCACATTGATACTGATGTCTTCGATGCTATCCATAAGATCATAGAGGACACTAGTAATGTCATTGATTTCGCTGGGAATTCGGTTATCAGAAACGTCTTTGAAATCATCTAATTTGTCGACGATATTTTTGATATCATCCAGATTTTCTCGGATACCACTATTGCTACTTACACTTCTCATGCCTTCCAATAATGGTATTACGGTTCCTTGTAGACTGACTAACAATGATCGTGAAGTATTCTGGATTGAAAGTTGGGCCAATTCTTGTGCTTGTTCAATACTACTATTAGCTAGATTGCCTGAAAGATTGCGTAGGTTCTGACTCCTAGTAACAGTATTTTGTAAATTATTGAGTGCAAGATTCGCACCTTGGACGGCGAAATTGCCTGCATTTCTAGTTAGATCAAGGGTTTTTTGGAGCTGACTGACTGAGGTATTGAGTGCATTACGTTGCTGTTCTGCTTGGCGAATGGCAATGTTTGTAGAGTTGGTAGCATTAGCTAAGCTCGTTTCAATATTTTGCTTGCTCAAAACTGCTTGTTCATAAGCAAGTTCAAATGGATGTTTATTTTCTTTACTACCACCTAATTTCATCAAAATATCACCTTTGTGTACAGTATCACCTCTTTTAACCTCTATAGATTTGATAGTAGCACCAGTGGGTGCACTTAAACGAATGTTGCCATCGGCAACAATTTTTCCACGTAAATTTAGCTGCACAGGTTCACTATTTGTATTTGCTACAACTGGTTTTAAAAGTTTAACGCTAGGTATGTTAGTACTCCCAGTACTTGTAGTGCTTTCTGGCTGTGAATTAGGTGATGTTTGTGATGATGCCAGATTAGGAACAATAATTATTCCGGCAATAATAGTAGTAGCGATTACGGTGCCGATACCGATAGTTAATTTCTGCATATATTCGTGATTAGGATCTACTATTGGGGAATTTGATTTTAATGTTTAACTATACCTGTTGGGTCAGTAAAGTCAATATTTTAAGCTACTTAAGTACTTCTTGCCTAAACTTTTTGTTCAATTAAAAACTCATTGCCATCTTGATCAGCGATAACAGCCTCTATCCACCCCCAAGGTTTCTTTTGAGCGTGTTGCACAATCTGACCATTAAAAGCTTTCACATTGGCAAGAAATTGTTCTATGTCACTTACAGCGAAAGCAATTCCTTTCCTGCCACCAATATAATTTTTTGCCCAGGATGGATCTCGATGCTCACTATTTTCTTCGATATTAAATTCTAAGCCATCTAAGAAAAAAGAGGCAAAAGGCGGACGGAATTCACTAAATGTAATACCAAGGACGTGTTCGTAAAATGAGCGTGATTGGTTAAGGGATTTGACGCCAATCACTACGGATGAAATCTTGATCATCGTATAAATTAATTGATTAACTTAGTTGAGCC
>CAZXKW010000110.1:0-1388 GCA_964641565.1 uncultured Candidatus Peribacteria bacterium | reverse complement strand
TACCTAAGATGCTAGTCCTTTGTCCACAGTTTGCTCTGATAAAGTTCATTAATTGGCTTTATGGTTGCGATTGAGCTAAGCATGTTTTGTCGAATTTATGTCGAGTTCAAGCATCAATCATAAATCCGGGCGCACAAAAAGCCCCAACTCTAGACCATTTGGTCTCTTGTTTTACAAAAATTGAAGCAAGATCAAAAATAAACAGCTAATCAAAAACACAGTTATTAAACTTTTCCTGCATTAAATCAAAGTTTAATAACTGTGCGAATTTTCAGCTCTTACTAAGAGTGATTAGAGGAATCTTTACCACGATTGCCACTAGATCTTTGGCCAATCTTACGTGTCTGTTTGTGAGCATTCAACTTTACTTGTGCTTCCTTGTTGCCCTGAGCAGTTTGGACTGCGTGATTGTGTTGCTGAGAATTTGCTTTCTGATTGATTGGGTTTTTCATAGAAGTGTTAGTTAAAAGAGTAAATGAGCAACTGAAGATATAAGGTAATTTAATCACAGATTGAAACTTCTTCCTATTTTAAGGAACTATAAACAGTTGTCAGCGCAAGCTTAAATACTATCTTTAGTAGTCTACTAGAGGTTTCTTATTTTTATTCTGATAGTGATACTTATTCTTAGATCGCAGTTAAATAGCATTCTTAGAATCAGAATGAGCGATCGTGGTCGGGGTAGCAGGACTTGAACCTGCGACTTCCTGCTCCCAAAGCAGGCGCTCTAGCCAACTGAGCCATACCCCGATGTAATATTGAGAATGAGAACTAGAATAAGTAAGTTCTTATTCTGATCCTTATCCTTCGAACGCAATGCGTTCGTGGAGCGGGTAATGGGAATTGAACCCATCTCTACTGCTTGGAAGGCAGTCATAATACCGCTATACTATACCCGCAAAGGCAGAAGGATTATAACGAAGAGAGGTACAATTGCAATACCTTTGGGAGCAATTATTTACAATCGTCTTTTTTAAGCCTTACTAAGAAGTGATCAGGGCAATTTAAGGTGTCAGTTCGATGACTCCACCGAGTAAGCTCAGTGTTTCTGAGTGGATTAATCCCTGTTTCAATAATTTTACTGTTGGGCAAACGTGCAAATGTTTCCTGTACTAGTTGATATTCTTTATCATTATACACTGTAATCAGGATTTGACTTCGGCCATGGGTTCGACTCCAAGCGTGCCCAACCATTTCGAACCAAATATCTTCATTACCAGTGAAAATTTCAGGATGTCTCAGTAATACTAAATCAATGTGTGGAGGGTAGTATTTTTTTACTGTAGGATCAGCGGCATTGTCATCAATGTAGGTTGTATGAGGATTGGCGTGGGCTGTTTTTGCGTACTCAATTTCACGAATTCCCAAATCGACGCTAATTATTAATT
>CAZXKW010000109.1:0-3457 GCA_964641565.1 uncultured Candidatus Peribacteria bacterium | reverse complement strand
T
The DNA here is from genome assembly GCA_964641565.1 of uncultured Candidatus Peribacteria bacterium. GTDB lineage: Bacteria > Patescibacteriota > Gracilibacteria > RBG-16-42-10 > RBG-16-42-10 > JAGNZB01. The sequence goes on along the minus strand of CAZXKW010000109.1, from coordinate 3,456 downwards.
AATTGATGCAAACCATTGGTATCCGTAGAACCAATGTACATACCAGGGCGTTTGCGAACAGGATCAAGACCTTCCAAAACTTGAATTTGTTCAGAAGTATAACCGGTATTAGCACTATCACCGGTTGGCAAAGGATTATCAGACATAATTGGGGCTATTTAGACGAAAGAAATCTACCATAAATGAACCTAAAAGAGAACTTGTTTTAGGGCCAAATTTGCTTCTTCTATGAGCCACTACTGCTCTAGTCATTGACTTAGTCATATTTCAGTGGATAATATCCAGTCATTAGCATAATTATGCAAAGCAATTTATCCCAGAGTGATCAAGATGTGGGGCCAGTAGTTATTACAAGAGCTATTCCTCATGAACAAACTTATACCTGTCTTGAAGGTGTACACCACAAACTACAAGACTGGGAGGAAAAAGTACGAACAATAGCTCGATACGACTTATTAATAGCAATCACTGAAGGCGTTTTGCTTAGTGTATTGATGCGACAAGCTGATGCTCCACACGCCAACAACTTTCAGAAATTAATGGCAATATGGTTGATCATTCATCGAACAGCCATAACAACACTATTTCAGACACAAATGAGAAAATTGGAAACTAGTGGATCAAAAAACTTCAATCAAAAAATTCCCGACTCAAACTATTTGTCTGTTTTCACTGAAGGCGCGGCAATAGTTACTGCGATAGCATTTCAGCAAAGCATTCGTGCATTTAACAAAGGCTCAATGATGGCCTATACAATATTTCCCATAATGGGCATAGAGTTCTTATCTATCTGCTTTCGTATTCTGAGTAGAATAGTCTTAAGTAATCAAATAGAGGGCATTGCTACAGCATACAAATCAGCCAAAAACACCAAATAACCTAATACAGCTCTTGGCTTGGTACAAAAAGCAACCAAAGATAGAAAATTGGCAATATCCTATAAATTGAAGTTTCATAAAAATTATCCAAGCAAATGATATCGAAAAGCAAGCTCTAAAAAGTTTTGCACCCGCTCAGATTGGGGACTCTCAACCAAGGGAGCATTCGCTAAAGACAATGACCGTAAGTATTGATAAACCAACCTATCATCTTCTTTGTGCGCAGAAGAACAATGAGAACATAAAAATCCTTCATAGTTTTGAGCATGTTCAGCCACATACTCAAGCTCTTCTCTACAAGATTGGCATGTCTCAGTAGAAATACCAAACCCAGTTAAAAACAATAGTTTATATAAAAACCATAACCACAATCCCTGAGGATTAGGATAATGTTCCGCTTGTATGAGAAATTGTTGCAGTAAGAAATAAACTTCTAAATTTTCATCCTCATCAGAAGTTGCCCGAAGTACCGCTTTAGCAGCTCTTTCAGCATATTGCCAATGTGTCAGTGAATGTCGCAAATAAGGAAACCAGGTAATCGTCGTAGCCTGAATCAAAGTAGGCAAGTGTGCTTTACGGGTCACTTCAAATTGCCCCTCTACAAAATGATCAATAATACCACCATATTTACTAGTAGCCTTACGCACCCCACGGGCCATGAATTGCACTTTACCGGCTTCCTTAGTAAAAACCGTAACAATACGATCCGCTTCACCGTAGTTAGTAATCTTGAGTACAATACCAGTCCAAATTTGTGAATACATAATGATTAACTAACCACTTGTTGATAGCAAGGTTCGCAAAGTACTGGTCTCTGGGACGGATCATATACCGACTCAATTGTCTGATGGCAATTACTGCATTGAATAGAATTGATTTGTTCTACTCTGAATATCTCCGCTCTGTGATGGAGCCTGTCCAGAGGCGCCTGGTGAGGGAGTGGAATATTGTTGTTGCGATAAAAAATTAACTCTGGCTTGATAACTCTAAATGACTTTCCTGTTAGTTCACAAGTATAAGTATGATTAAGCACTGCATCTGAGGTTTGTTGTATATGATTTGGAATAGGAGCGTTGTCCTTAGCTGGAGTTACAAGCTCATCTTTCCAATCAAATCCTTCTGCAAGGGCTTGCTCTCTAGTAAGGGGAAATATAATCATGGCATCACTCTGATTGTAATACACTTGAGACATTTTGAGTGGCAAATGATCCTGCCATTCATTGCTAATTAGCTTTTCCTTAATCTGCTTCACGATACGCTCATAATCATCTTTTGAGTATTGCTTGTTGAAAATACAATACTGCTTTTTTTTGAGCCCCACACAGCCAAAACAATCACTACAGCCTTGCACACAATACAAACAAAATTCAAGATTCTTGCTGCCAATACATTCAATACTAAAGGCTACATTGTAATTCCCCACACCTGCATGAGTGTTATAGACCAGCTCACCCGAAGTATTGTAAGCGGTGACAAAACAGTCCTTACATTTATTAGTACCAATGCTATTTTCCACGTCCTGTACTTCCATTGCATGAAATACATTATTAGCATTGCTACTATTGTGAATATAATTACCGCTACAGTTTTCGTTATTGGTTCCTTGCAAGAACTTTCTTGGCTGATTTTTTTTGAATTCATTGAACTTCTTCAGCTCAGACATTCTCACGTCATAATTTCCTAAATCAATACCAGCTAAACGTTGCTCGTATTCTTCTTTGCTCAATTGTTGATTATTCCAGCAGTATTGTTTGTTACTCAAATTAACACAACCATAACAATGGTTGCAGCTCTTACATGAATCCAAAAAGTAACTATCAGAACAGTGACTAGCACTATCAGCATGTTGAACATTATAACAATGATCAAGATCAGTACAGGCATAGCACAATTCACAGCCTTTGGCAGAAATGGTGTCGAGGACGTTTTTACACTCAAAAATATTCCAGCCAAACATACAATCTTCATTGAATGTGTTGGCAAAGGTCAGATAGCAATTCTTCAAATTTGCAGCACCATTTACATATTCACTATTAACAGTACTTGAACGAACAATAGTTAAATTAGGAAGAGGGACTTTTTTATAAAGACTCTCTAATTGCTCCCAAAATGAACCATTTAAATCATACTCAATACCATAACTCAATGGATCCCACTGCTCACTATTCCAAATATCATTATCATAAATAGTAAAACCTTTGTCAGGAGCAATACAGCTCAAAATCGGTTTCTTACTAAAAGCACAGGTAGTATTGCAAAGAAAGGTACGATTTCGAAAAGCCAATAAACGCTTCAATCGCTCATTGGGATGAATTGTGGGTAGTGGATACCCCCGATCACGACAGTAAGCAGCTTCACGATCAGAAATGACAAACTTTCTACCAGTTAATTTACAAATCGCCTCCATTACATTGAAATTACTTAATCTTTTTATAGAGTAGTTATCAAAAAAAGGAAAGAAAAATCAACCTAAATTTCGATGAAGTGTAAGATGAAGGATTACATACTTAAATAAAGGACGCCTCACAAGTTTGAGCTTCCTTATTCACTCCTTAGACTAAGTCTAATCACAACCGCT
>CAZXKW010000108.1:0-3530 GCA_964641565.1 uncultured Candidatus Peribacteria bacterium | reverse complement strand
AATGGCTCATGATATTGCTACCATCGAAGATAGATTTGTTTTGCGTGGATTAATGCAAGAAGCTCCAATTGCTGCTGGGGCTGGAGAGGATTTATTGTATACTAATCATTGGAGGGCGATCTTGCCCCATTTAGCTGAGGCTGTTGGGCGTGCTCTTGTGCCTATGCGTGGTATGGAATTCAAGCTGGGCGGTTTACAGCGACTTTTTTATGGAGAAAGTTGCTCAGTTGAAGACGTGGCTGCTAATGCTTGGGCATTGGTGCCGGCTGAAGCCGCAAATTTTTTAGGTCTAAGTCTACTGCCTGGTGATCTGAAAAAATTTATCCAGACTGTAACTTTAGCTCACAAATCAATGCAAAGCAGTGTACGCGGTATAGGTAGTACTATTATCTTCCCCACTCACGATGCCGTATTTTCTCGTGTGGTTGGCGGTGTCGTTCAAGATCAGATGTATAGAGCTACGCAGCACTTGGGGACACGAGCGGTGCCTTTGTCAGGCACACATTGTTATGTGAAAGCAGGAGCTACTCGAGACGAAAAACTGGCTACTCGCGATGCTTATAGATTGGCCTATGGTTTGCCGGAATTAGAGCTTGATAGATTTTAGCTCATATTGACGCCAAGAGTCAGACCATGTACCTTGGGTTTATGGTTTCGTAATTGCTTTTTGAAGTATATTAGGGAACTAGCTTATTATTTTTCTTTCGTTCCCTTTTTATGTCTTCATCGTCAACTGTGTCTACGTTTTCAGACTTGGCTCTAGACCAAGAAATTTTGCAAACCCTTGCAAAAAATAGGATGGTTACTCCTACACCTATTCAACAAAAAGCTATCCCAGTAGTGCTTACTGGTAAGGACTTAATTGGTATCGCTCAAACCGGTACTGGTAAGACTTTTGCTTTTGGCCTACCTACCCTTCATCGTCTCCAGACCTTGAAAGGTAAGGCTTTGGTGATCGTGCCTACCCGCGAATTGGCTTTTCAAGTAGAAGAGTCACTCAAATCTTACTCTCATGTGATGAAAATCATGAGTGTTTGCTTAATCGGAGGTGCTCCAATGGGTGGTCAAAAACAGATGTTGGCCAAGAAACCACGTCTTATTATTGCTACTCCAGGTCGTCTTATCGATCATTTGGAACAACGTACTGTGAATCTACAAGATGTAGAAGTACTGATCTTGGATGAAGCTGATCGTATGTTTGATATGGGTTTTGCCCCTCAGATTCAACGTATCGTCGAGCATGTGGGTAAAGATCGTCAGACTTTGTTGTTTTCAGCAACAATGCCAGCTCCAATTGCTAAGCTTGCTACTAGACATATGATCAATCCTCAACGAATTGAGATTGCATCAGCTGGAACAGTAGCAGACAAGGTAGAGCAGGGTGTGTATGTCGTTAAAAAATTTGAAAAGACAGCGCTTTTGGCAACATTGCTCAGTCAAAGCTTTGGTACTGCCTTGGTATTTACTCGTACTAAATATGGTGCGAAGAACTTAACAACTGTAATTAAACATTTGGGTTATTCAGCTGCTGAGATTCACTCTAATCGTTCATTGGGCCAACGCCGTCAGGCATTAGAAGGTTTTAAAAGCGGTCGCTATCGTGTCTTGATTGCTACAGATATCGCTGCACGTGGTATTGATGTCGCTGGTATTGAGCTCGTAGTAAACTTTGATTTACCGGAGAATCCAGAAGACTACGTTCATCGCATTGGTCGTACTGCTCGTGCAGGTATGACGGGTAAAGCCGTATCTTTTGCTATGCCTGATCAAGCATTTGAAGTGAAGCGTATTGAACGCCTCACTCGTATTACAATTCCTCGTTTAGCATTGCCCGAACTCTTAGAAATCCCTCAAATGACTCATGCTCAGCGTGATGATAGAGAAGGTGGTGGGCAGCGTTTTGATCGCAAGCGTGGTGGATTTGGTGGTGGTCGTCCTCGTAGCGGTGGCTCATATCGTGGCGGTCAACATACTAATCATGATTCGAATGGTGCTGTAGGTAGTAATGATGCTGAGTCAGGTGATCAGGAATCGAAAAAGTTTTATCCAAAAAATGAAGGTAGCTTCAAGCCTCGTCGAGAAGGTGGTAGTTCATTTAGACCTCGTCGTGAGGAAGGTTCAAGCTACGGTGGTGCAGGTAACAGTGAAGGTCGTCCATCTCGTGGTGGCTTTGGTGCCAAGCGTGGTGGTTTTGGTGGACCAAAACGTGAAGGTGGCCGTTCATTTTCTTATGGTCGTCCTCATTCAGAAGGTGGTAGTTCATTTAGACCTCGTCGTGAGGAAGGTTCAAGCTACGGTGGTGCAGGTAACAGTGAAGGTCGTCCATCTCGTGGCGGCTTTGGTGCCAAACGTGGTGGTTTCGGTGGACCAAAACGTGAAGGTGGTCGCTCATTCGGATATGGCCGTCCTCGTACCGAAGGTGGTTCTGAGGGAGGTTCATCATTTAGACCTCGTCGTGAGCCGGGTAGTGCTTCTGGTTTTGGTGGTGGTAGCAATACTGGTGAGAAGCGTCCTTTCCGTGGAGGTTTTGGTGCCAAGCGAAGTGGTGGGTTTGGTAATCGCGATAGCCGCCCAACTGGCGGTGATCGTCGTACCAGCCGTACACCACGCCGTGGAGCCAAAAGACCAGGCAATGCATCTGATCGCTTCGAAAGTAAATGGTAGATTGAAAATACAAATTCAGAATTAAGAATTCAGAAGTCAGAATTAAAGATAAGGAGCCCTTACTTGAGTGATCAGGAGGGGCTTTTTAGTATGCATTCTGCACTCTGAATTCTCCATTACTATTTTCTGTAGAAAATAGGTGACAACACCATTGGTATTTGGGGTAAAATGCTTTATAATAAGAGGATAGTTAATTTAAGATGGCTAAAGATTTGTCTAAAATGGCCTCGCTCCAATCTGATAGATGAAAATCTTTGCTAAGAATGTCAAATGTACGTATATTGCCCAAGAAAAAGTAGTCACTTTTACTTTCCCATATGCTGACTAGTCCCCATCATATCACCGGGAAATGTATTGCCTTGGCCATCCGTGTGCCACAAGGTGATCATACCTTAAAAAAAGAAAAGATCTTTGAAGGGCTATTGGTGAGTCTCAAAAAATCGCTCAAACATGAGACGATTTCTTTGGAAATGGTATCGTATCGTCAGCATATTTATTTCTATATTTATATTCCGGCAGGGTTGGTGGAATTAGTTGAAGGACAAATCTATGCCACTTATCCAGATTGTGAAATCAATCGTGTAGGGGACTATGTGAGTGAACATGTGCTCAAGACGTACCATGTGGTAGGTAGTGAACTAAGGATGAAGCGCTCAGATATTTATCCATTCAAGACCTATCCTCAATTTGAGGGCGATTCAGAATCAAGTTTGTTTGCAGTGCTGACCAAGGGAGACAAGCAAGATCAAGCATGGGTACAAATGGTAGTGACCCCGATTGCGGATACTTGGTTCTTCAACTTTTGGCGATCATGTAAAATTCGTTTCCGAACTATTCGAGGCTTCTTTCGCTTTAAGAATCGTTTC
>CAZXKW010000107.1:0-3548 GCA_964641565.1 uncultured Candidatus Peribacteria bacterium | reverse complement strand
GTATGAGTAAGGTACGCAAATGCTTATCTGCTTCATTCACTTTGCTGTCAAAACCAGCCAAGTCATCTTTGGCCATTGCAATTAAATCTGGATCAGATTCGGTTTGAATCATTTGTTCCAGATCTGTTTTTTCTTTCAATAGTCGCTCATAAGCAGTGGCAGCTTCTAATATTGCTACTAGTTCACCATGACGGCGGGCAACAGTTTCATGTTTTTTGCGATCTTTGAAAATAGCTGGATCAGCTAATTGCTTTTCCAGCTCTTCATATTCTAATCGTAATGCAGGCAATTTATTCAATACCATACAGATGATCTAATGGTATTGAGCTTTTACTTCGCAGCTTTCTTTTTAGCAGGTGCTTTTTTTGCAGCCTTTGGAGCAGTTGCATCAACTAAAGTAGCTTCTTCTTCAGTATTGTCAGTGAGTTCATTGCGTTTTGCATGAGCTTCTTTCACTTGAGCTGATTTCTTCATCTTGGCCATGAATTTATCTACTTGACCAGCTGAATCAATCAGTTTTTGCTTACCAGTATAGAAAGGATGACAAGCAGAACAGATTTCAGTATGGATTTCCATCAGAGTAGATCCCATATCAAAAGTAGCTCCACAAGCGCATTTTGCAGTCACTTTATCATTGTATGTAGGATGGATGCCGGTTTTCATAAGTAAATTAAAATAACGACGTTAGTTTAGAGATTGATTGTTTTTTTGTCAAAATCATTATGGAGTAAATTCGTAATTGCTTTGAGTTGTTGGTAATATCCATAGTGTATTGATTGAATTGTCATTGAGGTACTTAAAAAAGTTGCTCACATTCGGTGGCGTTATTATTATCAGTAGTTGGTTAGCTCTAATTTCTTTTCCCCAAGCATCCAATACTGATATTGAGAGTGTTCCCGTAATACAGAAAACGAGTACTCGGTGTGAGGCTAATAATAACTGGTCTCTACCAGTACTCATGTATCATCATATTGGAAATATTCCTGATTCAGTTCGAAACGACAAAATCAGGATAGGATTAACCGTAAGTTTGCCTGCATTTAAAAATCAGATAGAGAGCATCAAGCGTTTGGGCTATACCACAATCACCTTTCAGGAATTCTCAACAGCAATTAGCACTGGTGTATGTTTGCCAGCAAACCCCATAGTACTGACTTTTGATGATGGTTATAGTGACAATTGGGATTCTGCGGCTATTTTGAAGCAAAATCAGATGAAAGCAGTTTATTACATTATCACTGACAAAGTAGGACTGCCTGATTATCTCAATTGGGATCAAGTCCACACATTGGCTAACGATAATAATGAAATCGGCTCACACACGATAAGCCATCCAGACTTAACTAATTTGTCTAATTTTCAGCAAAGATTAGAAAATGAAATCAATGGTTCTAAAAAGATTTTAGAACAGCAAGGGTTTTCTGTTGTTAGTTTTGCCTACCCGGCTGGAAAGTATAATACTGCAATAGCTGCTCTTGTGGGTGACCACTATTTGTTTGCAAGAACAACACATAAAGGCATCTTTACTTCGAGGTCTAAAAGGACTGAGATTGGAACTATAAGAATGACTGAAGAGACTAATCTCAGCCTGATTTTGAAGAAAAATGATTTATCTTCGGATATTTAGTATGAACATTGTTATAATCAATGTAGCTTAATTTGCAAATTCTCAGGTATGATCTGAAACAATGATTAAAGTTGATTGCTTGCATAGTGAAAATTTTGCGGTACAATAATCTCCTTATTAAGTTACTATGGTTGATAAAATAAAAGCTTCACTCGATATCCCTGCTCTACTTGCTGTGACCCCTGAGACATTATCGCCTGGGCAAGTGCCAGCATTGTTGAATGTTTTAGGCAAGTACATTCGAGATAGACAGGTACAAGAAGCAGCTCAAGCTCAAAATGATGAACTTGGTCACGTTGAGTTTAAGCACGTGGACCGTTCAGTGGAGGACGATCTGCACCATGCCTGTGTACATATATTGTTGGTTTTAATTAAAAAAGGCCACCAAGTCCCACCAGAAACATTAGCTGCTTTTCAGCGATATGGGGCAATTGAATTACGTGCTTTTGAGCGGTTACTGGGCACGGACAAACTACCGGAGCTGGAGCGCAAATATACGGTACTTCTGAGCAGTATAGCCAGAATACAAGGTTTAGAAGAGGAATATACGCGCTTCTCTCAAGCTGTTGCAAATATATATGCAGTTGAACGAGTTCACCCAGTAGAAATTCGTGAATTAGTATATGCAATTTTTGATGCACAATCTGGACATGAAATTGCACCAGCAGCAAGAAATGCACACAAAAAACTGCAGGTTGTGACGAGAGCTTTATTAAAAGTTATCAATGTTCATCCTGAATGGTTTTCTTACTTGCGAGCATATGCTGAGTTGAAGGATACATATGCTGAAATTGAACGAATCAAAGCTCGGGAATTACCAATTACCGACATGCATATAAGTGCTGTACGACGTAGCATTGAAAAAATGGCACCTCTCTATCGCGAAATTTTCACCATGATGCAGTGGGAAATTCAAGATGTAGCAGAGTAGAGATCTCATAGTATCGGGCAATAGATATAATCAGGTAAAGTAAAAAGCATCTTTAACTGGTCTATTTGACTTGCAGCAGAATTCTCACTCTTTAGGTTTCTGTAATTCATCAAGAGCATATTGAAAAAAATAGTTTTAGTATTGATGGCTTCATTTTGTATTAGCACTAGTGTTATTGAGAATCACTTTTAAACATCACAATTTACCCCATCAAGGAATAAGCGTATAATAGCTGGATAGCTATAAAAGTATGAAAAAAATAAAAGTGGGTATTAATGGGTTTGGCAGAATTGGTAGGTTGTTTTTGCGTAGTATAAAAGACAATCCACTTTTTGAAGTAGTAGCCATTAACTCTGGCTCCAATCCAGCTTCACATGCATTCTTGTTTCAACATGATTCTTCTTATGGACTATACCAGGGTGAAGTAGAGGCTAAGGAAAAAAGTATTGTTGTGGATGGTAAGGAGATTGCTATTTATAAAGTACGATCACCGGGTGATATCCCTTGGGGCGAGCGTGGTGTGGAGGTAGTAATCGAATGTTCTGGCCTTTTTACTGATAGGGAAACCGCTGCAAAGCATATGCATGACAGTGTGAAAAAGGTAATTATTTCTGCTCCGGGCAAAGGTGTGGACGGTACCTTTGTCATGGGAGTCAATGAAAAGCAGTATGACAATAGTAAACATCATGTCATTGCTAATGCATCATGTACTACTAATTGTTTAACCCCATTAGTGAAGGTGCTCAATGATACTTATGGGATTAAGCATGCCCAGATGAGCACAACACATTCATATACGAGCGACCAAAACTTATTAGACAATCCTCATCCTAAAGATTTACGTCGCGCTCGAGCAGCAGCAGATAATATTGTACCTACCACCACGGGAGCAGCCATAGCTACTACAGAAGTCATTCCCGAGCTAAAAGGAAAACTGACAGGCATTGCTTTGCGGGTGCCAACTAGCACAGTGTCTATTCTTTATTTAGT
>CAZXKW010000106.1:3120-3573 GCA_964641565.1 uncultured Candidatus Peribacteria bacterium | reverse complement strand
TTATAATAATGACGATTCAGGTTCAGAAAAAATTATTGCTGATTGGCATCAAGATAAACCTCGTGAAACATTAAGTTTTTTAATGAAGGTTTTGAGTGAGTTGGAACAGTTTCCAAAACCAGAGTTAATAGTCTTTGTCCAAGGTCCAGGTTCATTTACTGCCTTGAGAGTAGGTGCTACTTGGGTGAATACGTTTGCTTATGCTCAAAGTGTTCCTATCGTGTCTCTCAATAGTTTGCAATTCTTAGCTTACTTAATACATCAAGATAGTAAGGATCTAGCTCTTACATTTGATCAAAAACGATATTTTGTTCAAGAAAATGGTGCAGTAATAGCTGTGCTTGAACCAGAAATTCCAAACAAAGTTCTGCTTCGAGGAGATGGGACATCGCTATATGCTACAAATGATTTAGGCGTGACACAGGAAAAATTTGACAAATACAAATTGGATGA
>CAZXKW010000106.1:0-3110 GCA_964641565.1 uncultured Candidatus Peribacteria bacterium | reverse complement strand
TGAACAGAATCCATCAGGAACAGTAGTCAATCCCGATCAAATACCTGTATGGTTCACATCGGAACATATAAACAAGCTATCTAGTCTTTTCTCACCCCCAACTAAAAGCACCGAGGTGTTGTATGTGATTCCACCAAAGATCACGCTACCGAAAGAGAGGTAAAATTCAGAAATCAGAATGCAGAATTCAGAATTCAGAATTGAAACCCTTTCTAAGCAATCTCTATCAATTCATCCTGAGCAAAGCGTAGCGCTGTCGAAGGATCCGGCCGAAACTTCGCCCACAAGAGCACAACTTTCCACTTTTCCCAACAGGACCCCTTCGGGGCAACTTTACCTCTAAATAATGCTTTATCTCGTTCCCACTCCTATCGGTAACCTTTCAGATATCACTCTCCGAGCTTTAGAAGTGCTTCGTGAAGTAGATATTATTGTCTGTGAAAATCCTCGTCATAGCCAAATTTTACTAAAGCATTATCAGATTAGTAAACCAGTATGGCAGCTCAACCAGCATAGTCTGGACTCAAGTATTCAAAAAGTAGTTGCCAACCTGACATCTGGGCGGAGCATTGCTTATCTCTCTGATGCTGGTACTCCGGGGATTTCAGATCCAGGCCACGAGTTGGTGAGAGCCGCTCGAGCAGTTAATCAAAAGTTTACAGTCTTACCAGGCGCCAATGCCGTTTTACCTGCTGCTGTAGGTAGTGGGCTCATCAGTAAAGACTTTTACTTTGGTGGTTTTTTACCTCAAAAAAAAGGTCGCCAAAAACTATTAACATTTTTGCTCACGCTACCATTCCCAATAGTAGTGTACGAATCACCCTATCGTATTAGTAAGCTATTACAAGAATTAGTTACTGTAGGTGCAGGTGAACGAGAAGTCGTGTTAGCCAAAGAGCTCAGCAAAATTTATGAAGAATACATTTCTGGCTCAGCAGCCGAACTAGCTACTAAATATGCTGATCAACAATGGAAAGGCGAGTATGTGGTAGTGATCAATGAGGCTAGAGATTCTCGAGAAACTTCTTCTTGAACCAACTACCGAAGCGGTGAGCTTGGCGAGCACTAGTATCCCAGATGCCGTCAGTAATGTTCATTACTTTTTCACCAAATGTTTTAGGTGTTGTTGGTTCATTTTTGTCCATATAACCAACAATTCCCTCAATTTGAGCTGTTGTTACTCTCTGGTTCTGATAAGCATCTAGAAGTGGATCTGGTATGAATTTTTGCCAGTTGCTAACTTTTTCAATCAATAAAGCTGGTGTTCCGAACACATCTTGTGGCTTTTCCACAAACTTACAGTGAACACTCCATACTCGGCCGGTTTTACTTTTTAAATAGATAGTGGTTTTTCCCTGTTTAGTTTCGATTTTGCTTATAGTCTCAATTCTACTTCCAAAAGAACTTTTAATATATTGCTCAACATTGTGTTCTTCACCACTACTTGGACCATAATTTACGCGTTTCTGGGTGAGTCTTTTTAAGGTAGTTAAGCTGATGCTTTCAGCAGTGGCACCATCATTATTGTCTAATTTTACCCAAATTCCATCTGTCGCAGTCAATGGCGGTATGACCTCTTTTATTTTTCGAGTAATTTCCCTACCATCGGCAGAGTATGTGGTAATTGTTTTCCCAACTAAAATTGATTTATCCCCAAATATTTCTTGTTTTCTGCTTGCTAATTCTTTGCTAATAGCTCTAAATCGATCTTGAAAATGTCTTACAGGTTTAGTTAGTTCAATTCTAATACCTAAACGTTCACTCAGATAATGGGATTGTGATTCATATACCAATAGCGCTTCTTCGAGACTCCCAAGATATTTTACAATGCTTTCACCAGCGTATGGCTTCACCAGTGATTCTAAATGGACAATGTCTCGTTCAAGGTTCGCTAAGTACTGGTCTAAAGTTTCATTTGGTTTAAGGAGCTTACTTGTTTCAGTTGGTACTGTATCGTTGAATAGTTGTAGTTGCTCATGAAGTCCGCTGAGTCCAGTTCTAAGTTGTACTCTGGCATCAAGTGTTGCTGGTAATTGCATCGGTACTCCAAGTAATTCAGGTCTAGTTCTTCCATCTGCTCGATCAAGTATAAATAATAATTACTTAGAGGTTATTATACCATAATTCCACATCCTTTACTATATGTAGTGTCAAGATGGTGTTACATAAGCCTTATTAAACATAATCCCACTTTTCGCATAGTTAAGGACTATTACCTATTCCTTTTTACTTTTTTACTTGATAGTAAAATCCTGCTCCCAATAGCTACTTGTTTTTAACAAACCGGTAGCGTATCTTGTTTTCGGCTTCGCAGGCCAATTTATTATTAACAATTTGGTGCGCTTCGTTTATAGTAAGCGCTTCTCTGCCTTATGTCTGATCAAAATAATACTCGTTCAAGTAAAGCTCCAGTGTTTGTTACCGATATCGTCTCAATGGACGAATTGTTGAAACATGGAGATGCCCAGATTACTACTTTTAATAAAGGTGATGTAGTTGAGGGTAGTGTAGTCAATATTAGCAAGCATGCATTAGTAGTCGATTTAGGAACTGTGAGTGGTGTCGTTAGTGGTTCTGAAATGATGGACAGTGCTGGTACTATGAAGACTGTACAAGTGGGGGATACTGTTAAAGTGGTTGTTATTGGTGATGAAAACGCTGAAGGTCAATTACAGCTCTCACTTCGCCGTGCTAGTCAAGAAAATACTTGGAATCGCTTTATCAAGGATTACCAAGACGGTAAAATTATTGAGGTTGTGGTTCTGGAAGCAAATAAAGGTGGTCTTTTGATGGAGATTGATGGTATTCGTGGATTTATTCCAGTATCTCAATTGACTCCAGAACATTATCCACGTGTGAGTGGTGCTGATCCTGAAAAGATCTTGGGTAAACTTCAAGCTTTAGTTGGTCAGAAACTCAATGTGAAAATTATCAATGTCAATGTACCTGAGCGTCGTTTGATTCTCTCTGAGAAAGCAGCATATGCTTCTCAACGCAATAAAGTAATTCAAAAACTCAAGGTCGGCCAGACTATTGATGGTACTGTAAGTGGTATCGTTCACTTCGGTATTTTCGTCAACTTCGAAGGTGTTGAAGGTCTTGTTCATATC
>CAZXKW010000105.1:0-3581 GCA_964641565.1 uncultured Candidatus Peribacteria bacterium | reverse complement strand
TACGTGGCGCTGAAGCTCTCAATAATGAAGCCAAAGCGATTGTTACGGATGTCATGAATCAACATGGAAGTCGTCTCTATCCTAACAATGTTAGTGAGCTAAAAGGCATGATCCAAAGCTCTGTAAATCAGTTTCTCTTCAAGAAAACTGAACGCCAACCAATGGTTTTAGTTTCAATTCTGGGAGCATAGTAAGCAAACAAGTAAAAATGAAAGGATAATAGGTAAAGATTAATTGCTGATAATACAATTTTCACTATTACGCTTTACCTTTTCATTTGTTTGCCTGATCAGCCAATTCATCTTTCGCTTACCCAATTAAGATTGAGAAAAAGAGTAATATGGAGTACAATGTAATGAATGAATCTTTTTTCATGGACTTACGCCAATATTTTGCTCAAAATGCTCTCAAAGAGGGAGACTTAATAATCAATAATCTAGGTTATTCTAACGGCACAATGAGTGATACCCTTACACTCGCGCCGACTTCTCCTTCACTACCTGGGAGAATTTGGCGAGCAGGGAAGTCACTTAGCCGCTTTGTTATTACCACTGCATTAATATTCGGTGTAATTCAAATTAGCATCAATTTTCCTGCTTATAAACAGCAATATGATTATTTCCGAGAAAAACAATTAGCGATTAAAGATCCCCAAAAAGAGTTGTTGAAAACACTCCAAAAGACACCTACTAACGCAAATATTAGTACTACGCAGATCGCTGAAGCTGCTAATGGTAATAGTGTTGAGGAAAGTTTCGCCACACGCCAAGAAGTAATTAATTACAATAACTTCGAATTAGCACCGAGTGATAATCGAGTGGTAATTGGTAAAATTGGTAAGAACGTACCAGTAGTAACTGTGCCTGATACTAAATTGATTGATGGCGACTATGCTGGTTTGGAAAAAGACATCCAAGCAGCCTTACTCAAAGGCATAGTACATTATCCAGGTACCGTGGATCCAGGTGAAATTGGTAATGCTTTTTTTACCGGTCACAGCTCGAATTATGTCTGGGCCAAGGGCGACTACAACAATGTTTTTGCTTTGCTCAATGAAATGGTGGTGGGTGATAAAGTAACCACTTACTGGGAAGGCCAAAAATTTATCTACCAAATTTACGATGTCAAAGTAGTATCCCCTACTGAAACCTGGGTATTACAACAAAGTGGCAATGAATATCCATCGATCATGACACTCATGACCTGCACACCGGTTGGCACATCACTCAACCGTCTCATTATTCGCTCAAAACAAATCTATCCAGATCCAAGTACCAATAAGGCTCCAACAAGTGGAGTGATCGCAGCACCAAATAATCTAGTCAGTAGCTAATTAGCAATAGATTGGGGGAACCAAGATTTCACTGGGAAACTATAATAAAACAATCGACCTTGCTTTAGGGCGACTATAGTTTGATTAGCGAGGATCTCAATATCAGTAAAAGGCATGGGAATGGTATTTTGCATTTGCGGTTCCTTCATTGCAAGTACATAACGACTATCAGCAAGAGCTACCAATAATGAACTTTGACCGTAAGGGGAAATGTCTTCTACCGTATCAGCCATTTGCCCCAAAAAAACTGCAGCAAACTGGTCTTTCAATACTACCCAGGCCTTGGCACCACTGACAATTGTTAGGAGTTGATTATGAACTTTCAGTGAAGCGGATTGCCAACGCCCCACTGATTGAGCTGCTAATCTATTCCAAAGAACCACCGAGCCTGCATTAGTACGCCATACCAGCTTGGCCTGGTCAGCGTATATTTCAGCAATCTTTTCTTCTTTATCAACCAAAGTAGCAATCTTCTCAGGAATATTAGTAATCAAAGACTGCTCCCAAATTGCACCGCCTTTCACAAAAACAAGTTGATTATCAAAAAGGGTAAAAGCATCTACACCAGCCACTAATTGTTGGCTACTGATAGCAGTATCAATTTTTTGGAGAATAACAGTATCTGCTTGTTTGGCCAGCAAATAGAACTTCTCATGTACCCGGAAAAAACGATGCTGATCATAGAGTAAAGGTCTACCTTCTATAAACTCCATCCGCAAAGCTTCTAGATCTAACAAATAAGCTCGCCCATCATTGACTACCAAACAGGCTGGACCATCAATCTGACAAGCATATTGTGCCGTAGTACCAGTAGGTACGGTAAATATTTCTTTCAAAACACCATTTTTTTCTTGCCACCAATGCAGGGCTTTTTCTGTCTGTGTCACTAGTAATTTACCATTATTAAAACTCTCCAATTTGCTTGTCTGATCACTTGAAGAGAGACTTTGAAAAAGTTCAGGTTGTGGAAAAAGCGGAACTTCAGGAACTTGTGTCAAAAGCTGCGGAAAAAGAACCGTAGAAAATTGCCAAGGATAATACCCCTCCTTTTTGACATCTACTAAATAAGTACCCGGCATTTGAGCCAATGAAACAGGAGTGAGTTGCTTCAGCTGCTCATTGTCGACACTGATCTCAGCACCAGTAGGAAAAGAGTTGACCTCAAACACACTCGTAATCACTACTTTCTGTTGATTACGATCCCAAGTGTAACCTTGAGCCATAGCAAGAACGATAGAGCTAACCACGGCGTAGATCACCACAGCGGTGGTAGCTCCAATCACTCTTTTCCACATAACAAATCAATTATTTAGCTGAAGTAGGCGTAGGTGTCGCTGCAGCAGGGGCTGGAGTTACAGGTGTAACCTCCGCCTCAGAAGTGCTACCAGGACGAACGATATCAGAACCTTCTTGAACTACACCTTCTTTGGGAAGTTCACAGCCTGTTTTGTCAGCTAAAATCTGTAGATCTTGACGACCAGTAGTAGGATCTGTGCCATCAAATTTCCAAGTTGGGAAACTATTAATACCCTCATCACGACACACCTGAGCTAATTGGCCATTCGCATTACACTCTACATAATGAACATATTGGAATGCCTTGCCAAAATCTCGTTTCTGAGCAGTACAATGGGGACATGTACTAGAGCCGTAAAATATTGCTTTCTTTTCATTGAGACATTGCGCAAATGCAGTCAGATCACCCGGAGAAAGAAAACGGAAATAACCAAATACTAAAACAGCGATCAGAACTGGAAGTGCAACCCAAACTGCAGCAGGAATCTCTTTTTGTGAACTAGGTGAAGACATAAATATCGCTTAATTACGAAAGCAGGATAACATAAGAATGTGAGGAGTTGAAAGTGGAAAGTTGAGAGTTGAGAGTTTTGCAAGCTAGAGGTGTCATTTTAAGCTGGTAAATAAGTCAGATAGCACGAAATTCATCCTGAGCTAAGCGCAGCGACGTCGAAGGATCTGGCCGACATGCAGATTGATTGAACTATGAGGCCTGATGTCTGAATTTAGATTCTCGATTCTAGAATTTAGAATTCTCCATTAATCTAACAAACATTGCGATCCGGCATTATCTGCACATGGGAATGTTGTCAGCACACTGGCATCGCCATTACCGCTGATGGGATTGAATACTTTCCAATTACCATTTGCATCCTTGAGCTCGAAAAGCATTTGTGTTCCTTCAAAAGAAATTTGTCCTGAGTTACCCATGGTTCCAATCGGTTGACCAGCA
>CAZXKW010000104.1:2556-3616 GCA_964641565.1 uncultured Candidatus Peribacteria bacterium | reverse complement strand
TGGTTAAAATGTATGTAAATGCTCCTCCTTATACAATGAAGAGGTATTATGTACAGATCTTAAATAAAAAATTTGGGCTACTTTCAAAAGAAGGAAACTTTGTAACTGGCACTAAGTATACTGTTTACTATATCAATAAATTTGGCGTTTTAAGTGTGCTGTCCGCTTGTGCAGAAAGTTAATATAGTAATTATTGAGAAATGCACAAAGAACTTATCCAGGAACCTGTATAGCAATATAAAACCTATATTGCTATACATTGTGAAAACAACTGTCATCATCCAAGATATTTTTCATTATTACCTTTCTATTCATCTACCAGTATTAATTATTGCAATATCCCTGTTAGGATTCTAAAGTACCTTGCCAATATTCTCACCATTTCATTTCGCGTCACAGGCTGATTTTGTGGGAATTCATTATTTTGATTCAGAGTAATCAATCCCATTGATACAGCCTGCTCTGCATATGGCCTAAAGCTTTCGTCAGTAATACCTTGTATACTTTGATTCAAAACTGTAGGAGGCAATCGATAGCCCTGTAAGGCAGCTGCTTTGAATAAAATTTTGAATAATTCACCATAGGTAACATTATTTTGAGGATAAAAATGATTACCAACACCGGCAATAATATTGCTTACAAAGGCATGCCCAATCACTTGAGAAAATTCGCTGTTATCATTGCTGACATCCTCAAAATACTGATTAGCAATCGGCGTTGAAGTACTATAGTTGATACAGCTAGCAGCTAAGATCAACTTAGTCAGTTCAAATCGAGTTAAATACCTCTCACCCATAAACAAGCCATTCGAACCTTGCATAACTCGCAAGTTATCAGTCCCAATAAAAACAGTACTAGTTAAAAAGTTTAAATCAGTATTTTCACCAGCTACATCTGAGAATGTAAGTGGCGGTACGCTACCAATGCTCAAACACTGGAGAGGTGGTTGAGGCAAAGGTGAAGCTGAAGGAGTTGGAACTGTAGTAGTTTCTTGCGTACGGCTAGATCTTGTTGATGATCTACTTGATGAGCGTGAAGAGGAAGACGAATTAGAGCTTGA
>CAZXKW010000104.1:0-2492 GCA_964641565.1 uncultured Candidatus Peribacteria bacterium | reverse complement strand
CTCCGCCAGAAGACACTCCAGATGATGAACCTGATGAACCTCCTCCACTGGTATTTCCTGTGTATGTTCCAGAAATACCGAAGTTACCACTATTAACCTCATCTCCCCCGACGACTACTACATTTATCGAGCCATTACTAGGCCTTACCAAGGTACCTTGCCCACCAGTAACTACTACAGTGTAACTACCAGGGCCGACGGCCTGAGTGAAATTTCCACTGCTATTGATGGCAGGATGATATGAAAGACTTCCATTAGTAATAAGTACATCAGCGGTAGCAAAGCCATTACTCTCACCGGCATCTTGCATGCTATTAGCATTTGTATCCGTAAAAACATGACCAATAATACTACCAATACCAGCACTGACCACTTGGGTAACCAAAGCATCATCGTCTTCTGTTGTGGAATGATTGTCCCTAATAGAATCAATATCATTGGCCCCAGCGGATACAATTTCTGCAGAGATATCGAAATTACCCTGAGCGGCTGCTGTAAAATAAACAGTTAGTGACACAGCATCCTCATTTGCCAATGAAGTCAGTTCCCAAATACCTGTTGTTGAGGAATAAGCCCCACCACTATTATCACTGGTATATTCGAGTTCACTCGGCCAATCAATGGAAACAGCAATATTGGGGGCATTATCAGGACCACTATTAAGTAGGGTCAATGTGTAGCTTGATGACTGCCCCATCAGCATAGCCCCATCTTGTAATTCTGCTTCTAAGCTCAAATCACTCATGTATGGAATCACACTCAAAGCAACTACAGCATCATCATCTTCAGTGGTTGAATTATTACCAAAAACAGCATCTGTATCAGGCTGATCTGCAGACGAAATCTCAATAGGAAACTCCAATTCTCCCAAGCCATTGGGAGTAAAGACAATAACAACCGTACTATCATTATCCGCACTAAGAGAACCAATACTCCATATATCAGTGTCAGGATCAAACACCCCGGCTCCACTAGCGCTCACATAAGTCAGCTGTGAAGGAATATCAAAAACAGTTTCAATACCAGTAGCTGTACTAGGTCCATAGTTGGTGAGTGTAACAGTCAACTCCACGGTATCACCCTGATGAGCAGTAATGGGATCAATTGATGCGACCAGACCCAGATTAATTGCTTGACCATTGATGACGCTTGTAACATCGTCATCTTGATCAACACTATTATCATCAACAATCGAATCTCCATCAATCTGATCGCTTGCAGAGACTTGTGCCGAAACTACCTTCGTACCAGGAGTTTGCACACCAATAGTTACATTGAGAATCCGCACCTCACTACTAATAAGTGATCCTACAGTCCAAACATCAGTATCACTATCGTAGGCACCACCACTATCGTCTGAAATATAACTCATACCAACTGGTAAGTTTACTGCCACCTCAACTGAAGTAGCAGTGCTTGGACCTTCATTAGTAATAGTCAAAGTATAGACCACATTAGTGCCAATATCAGGGGAAGCATTATCCACCGCCAAATCTAACCGCAGATCCGCTGACAATGGATCAATAAATGGCGTAAATCCCCCCGAAAGGAAATCCCCACCTTGATCTGATCCATTACCAAAACAATTTGTTGTTGAATGAAGGCCACCTCCACACGAAGGATCAGCCTGATCAGCTGCTACAATCTCAGCAATCATTGAAAATAACGTTGTACGTAAAGGCACCACCGTAAGTACTAAAGAGCGATTGGATGCGGGTGACTGGCTACTCACCTGCCAAATACCAGTATCAGGATCGTATGTCCCTTGATTATCTGAAATATAAACCAATCCAGCGGGCAAAGGATACGAAATCTCCACACCAGAGGCTGTACTAGGACCATTATTATATAGCGTAACAGTGTGCGTCATCGATGATCCAGCTGCCGGTGTTGAGGTAGAGAAAACTAACCCTAAATATAAATCCGATCGAATATAAGGCTGAATTGTCAGTGAAATTAAATCATCACCGTGATTAACCCCATCGCCAAAACAATTCGTTGTGGAATGCAATCCTCCTCCACATGATGGATCTGCTTGATCTCCCTCCATGATCTCTCCAGTCAACACGACACGGCGGTCATTCACATTAGTGGTAGTTTTGGTAAACTCCAAATACAGCTCTGCTTCTTGCCAGTTCGTACCTCCTTCAAATACGGCAACATTTCCTATATCCCACTCGCCTGTATCTGGATCATATGTTCCATAAGCCGGTCCACAAGTGGTGGTATAGAGCTCACACATATGACTTACAATACTCCCCGTATCCAAAGTAAAATGCCCACTATCTGCTCCCCAGACTCCTTCTACCAACTGCTGCTGCACAAACTGTAAGTTCACCTTTACTCCAGTAGCTGCTATTGGACCATAATTTCTCAGACGAAATTTCACTACCGTTTCTTGACCATTCAATGGATTACTATCTGAAATGGTATTCCAATTCAACACCAAATCTGAGCGAATATAAGGTTGAATTGTAGCTGTGATCAAATCA
>CAZXKW010000103.1:0-3642 GCA_964641565.1 uncultured Candidatus Peribacteria bacterium | reverse complement strand
AGTAAAGAGAATGACGAGAGGTTGTCCAAGTGACCCAAAGAATATTGCTAATACAAAGTAACTGAGCACAATAGCTAATACTAAGGCTAAAAGGAGTTCTTGAAATGATTTTGCAAAACCAGCGCTGCTTCCTTCACTATATTGTTCAATGCTGTTTGAGCTTAAACCTAGTTTTTCACTTTCAGCAAAATCGTTGTCTTGATAGAACTTAATTACTGCCTGAGTAATTTGAGCGGCGATGCTTTCATTGTTGTCTTGATCACGGATCCTGCCTTGGACAACACCTACTGTTTGTCCTTTTACCCCTTGGATGGTGTCTTTAGGTAGATTGGGCACAAGGGCAGCAATCGCACTTATATTGTAAGCTTCGCCAACACTATTTTTTACTAAAGCCATGCCCAAATCTTGAGCTTGGCCAGGGTCCAATGATTGCTTATCTAAGAATACTTCAGTGTCTTCACCATCAACTTTGATGGAAGCAATCTTCTTATCATCAGCAATGTTGAAAAGGCGTTTTACTTGTTGGTTGAGTAAACCAGTTAACGGGCCGTTTGGCGCCACAAACTGTTGATTGTATAGCTCGTTACGATCAATGGTGATATCAAGTGCTTTGTTTTCTTTGCCATCGTAACCATTGTCTACTCGAGTGATTAATTTATTGGTTTCAGCACATTGGGTATCAATAACAATCACATTGTCTTTTTTACAGGCAGCTGCCAATGTCTCGCCTACAGCTTTTGCTGATTTTTCCAATACGGCTAGATTGTCAGTTTTTACTGCTAATGAAATTTTGAATGCTGAAGCAGGTGGTCCATTACCCTGAACACTAACCCTTATATCAAAAAAATAAGGAGCGAATGCCGTAGTAATTTTTTGCTCTAATTCTTTAGCAATATTCACTGATAGTGTTCCCGGACGTTCCTCAGCCGCTAACAATTCAACCTGCATACTCAGTGCTTTTGACAGTGGGAATACTTGTTTTACGTAAGGATTGTTGGCAATTATTTCCGCAATTTGACGCCTGATTGCTTGTGTTTCAGTGGAGTTTTTAGTTGGTAAAAAGGTGCCTGAAACAGCCAGATATTTACTATTTTGACTGCTAGCAAATTGAACGAAGGCGATTTTACCATTGCCAATGAGGGATCCTGTAACTATGAAAGGAGTTGCCAAAGCAATAATAATAATCAACAGTCGCACCCATACCCGACTGTGCAAGATGCGATAGTTGAGATTTATGAGACCTTGCGCTATACCCCAGAGATTTTTTTCTTCGTCTTGCCCTTTGCCTTTGGTTGGTCTAAGGAAGCTGCCACCAATCCAGGCCAAAATCACTAATGGTACAATGTATGATCCAATTGTAGCTGGAATAATAGTAAGGGGGATATACCCGAAAATTTGTCCTAAAACGCCGGAGATTACGCCGAATGGAGCAAAGACAATAATATTGGTTAGTGCTGCTAAAAATAGTCCACCGCCAACATCTTTTACGGCTAAAAGAGCAGCTTCTTTGCCTCGGTGACCCAGATCTATTTGTCTTTGGATGCTTTCTAAAATTACTAAGGCTGGGTCTACAACTAGGCCTAATACTAAAACTAATGAGAAAAGTACTAGTGTGTTTAAGCTTTCACCAATAAAAAATATATAGACGAGGGAAAACAATAAGCTCAAAGGAATAGCTAAGGCAGATACGATAGCGGCGCGCCAAGAAACGAAGATAAGCATAGCCAAGAATACTAGCTGAATACCACCCAGCAGCCAGCCAAGATTAGCCCAGGGGCTATTGGTTTTGAGTTTACTGCCAATCAAACCACCTACCACTTCTTGCACTTGTTCTTTGGTACTGTCCGTGGAGGCTAAGTTGGTGATCATAAGCACAGGTTTGTCTGTGTTTACACTCCATGGCTTATTTACAATACTAATTTCTGATAATTCACCTGCTTTAGCTAGTAATTCTTCCTCATAAGCATTTTTATCAGATCCTTCAGCAGCGCGAATAGTCACCACTAAAGCTGGCAATACTTGTTCAGTTTCATCAGTCCGTATACCTACATAACTAATAGCATTGTTTTCAAAGTAGTAATCAAGATTCACTTGGGCCAAATCACTTAAAGGAATGCTTGAGCTTGCAGTTCCTCGAGCTGCATTGGCACTGGTATAAATTTTGAGTTGTTTGAGCGTGTTGATGTCATCACCTGCCAGCTTTGTAGAAATAGTTTGGCTTTCACCGTCTAGCGTAGTATTACCTATCACAGGCAATGTTTCGCCAATGCTACTGATTTGTCTTTGAATTTCTTCTATAGTTAATCCGCTGTTATTAATTGCGGGTAAATTGAGACTAATCAAAACTCTTTGTTTCAGATCAGCTAGAGGTGTAATGCTGCTCGTTTCGGGAATTTCATTGAGACTGTCACGCAATTGATCCCAATTGTGATAGAGTTTCTCTTTGTCAGTAGCTGCAAGTGAAATGATGAAGTCTGGGCTACCTACGGTAGGCACTATGATTTGAGGATCATCTACTCCACTAGGTAATTTGACACTACGTATTGCTGTACTGATTTTACTTTGGACGCTATCCGCGTCAGCATTACTTTCAATAGTCACACTGACAGTAGAACTAGAATTTCTGCTGACTGATGTATAGGTTTCAATTCCACTGATACTTTTGATTGCTCCTTCGATTGGTTTGGTAATGTCACGTGAAACTACTTCGGACGATGCACCTGGATAAATTGTACTAATGACTGCCAAATTGACTTTTGGACTAGGAAAACCGGTAGTTTTTAAACTCAATAAAGCAATGCAACTAATTAGTGAAAACAAAATAACTGTAAGAATAGTTAGTCGAGTATTGTTGAGGAAAAACTCAGTAATCCGGTAATTAAAATCTTTTTTTGAACTCATAGCCTAGTTGTTCACTGTTACTATTTGCCCTTCTTGTAATGCTGGACTGGGATTAATTACTACTTGAGACCAATCTAGTTCATTTAGGATACTAACCAGGTCGTTTTGACTTGGTCCTACTGTGACGGCTTTTTTGGCAACAATTCCAGATTGATAAAGCCATACATAGGTCTGGCCACCATCAATAACAATTGCACTCATCGGTACATAATGATTTTGCACTTGAGTTGGGCTCTCGGCAGTCGTGAATGTGGTTCTCGCCTGCACATTGCTTCCAGGAACAAAACCGATTGGTAATACTGTGTCATTTTTAAATACACAATCCACTGGAATATTGCCTGTGGCATCACTGACAACAGCAATTTTATCAATAATTGCCGGGATTTCAGTAGTGCTGTTGTTTAAACTAACCATCAATTCATTCCCTACTTGAATGTGATCACGATCACTTGGGGATACACTTAAACGAATAAAGTCAGGTCGGCTACCATAAATAGTTAACAACTCGCGTCCGACACTAACATCTTCATTGATGCTGACAGGAACATCTACCACATAACCATCCATACTAGCTACTAGCGTTAGTTGGCTAAGTTGTATTTGGGCTTGTTCTAGTTGTTTCTCTGCAATACTTAACTGACCTTGAATGCTGTCTTTTTGAGTTTTTGCCCCTGCTTTTGCTGCTTCAATGCCCAAGTTAGCACTCAATTTTTGTTGTTCTAGCGTTTGGATTTGACTATT
>CAZXKW010000102.1:498-3661 GCA_964641565.1 uncultured Candidatus Peribacteria bacterium | reverse complement strand
AGTTGGGTAGATATATTGGTCATGAAACTAATTTATTTCAGAAGTATATTTCGGTTTTCTGGGATTTGACTATGAATATCAATCAAGCAGGTTTTTATGTAGATATTAGCTTTTTATTTTTAGCTTTGATTCCATTATTGCTGCTGTTTTGGCGGAAATCTGATTGGCCACCGTTTTGGCAAAATGTACTTTTTTGTTTTGGTTTAATTTGGTATTTTTGGCTTTTTGTTGCTTCTGGCGTCCCATGGTACGGATTAGCTGGTTTTTTGCCGGCGTTATTACTTATTGTTCGAGTAAAAGAGCTGTCTGCTAAGCAGGTATTGTTTGGCAATTACTTGATTCCAGTCGTGATTATTATTTCTCTTTTGAGTACGGCTTTTCTGCGCGAATCAAAATTTGCTAATACTGGTCAAATGGCTTATGCATTTGGCCTGATGGATAGTCAGGGGATTTTGCGTAGTACCAATCAATCGTATCCTGCTATTATTGGTGCTATTAATGCTGATGCTGCTACATCGACTAGTCCGCATTATATTTATCGTATGGGTACTTTTATTAATTATTTTATTGATAATAATCGTGAGCGTGTTTATGACGATGCCCAGTTAGATACGTTTCGGTGTATAGATGGTGATGGTCTCAATGATGCGCGTACTTTGGATAGGCTTAAAACTCTTGGATTCCATTATATGGTTTATGATACCAATACTGAAACTATTGAGCGTAATCCTCAAGGAACTTTGCATCGCAAAACGAATAGGTTCAAGACATTTGCCTTCAAAAATCTCAAAGTAATTGCACCCAAAGACCAATCTCAGTATCGTAATGGCATCATTTTATTTGAAATTCCACTTTAGTGTATGAAATTGGTTGTAGTTATTCCTGCTTTCAATGAGGAGCAAAGGATCGCCAAAACAATTGAAGCTGTGAAGCCATATGCGGATGCTATCGTGGTGGTCGATGATGGTAGTTTGGATCGTACCAGTATAGTCGCTAAGGAAGCTGGTGCCACCGTGATTAGGCATATGATTAATTGTGGTCCTGGTGCCGCTACTCAAACTGGTCTGGTGTATGCCAAGACACTCCATCCAGATTATGTTGCCACCTTTGACGCCGATGGTCAGCATGAGGCTAGTGATTTACCTGCTATGGTAGAATTTTTGATTGCTCAAAAAAAAGAGGTTGTGTTTGGTAGTCGCTTTTTGCAAGCCAATCGAGTGCCTTTGATGCGCCGTTTAGCAAATACAGCAGGGAATTTGATTACCTTTATGCTATCGGGTATTTACCTTAGTGACAGTCAGTCTGGGTTTAAGATATTTACAGTTAAAGCTCTTGATTATATTACTATCACTGCCAATGGTTTTGAGTTTTGTAGTGAGATTGTCAGAGAGGTAGCATCTGAGAAACTGACTTTTTGTGAATTTCCCATTAAGGTTTATTATTCACAAGAAACTCTAGCTAAGGGGCAGAATCTCTCTACTGGGATCACTACCATGTTTAAACTGATTGTGCGAAGTTTAATGAAATGAGTAGTGAATGGTGAAGTTCGAGATTTAAAACCTGAATTGAGCCCCCAGAAATTCGCAATTCGCCATTCGCACTTCGCAATTTTTATTAATAAATATGCTTCTCCTCAATATCTTAGCGCCTTTACTGGGACTGATCATGATTGCTAAAGCATTCTCTCGTTTTCGTCGAGGTGAGAAGACTTGGCGTGAGTTGCTGCTTTGGATAGTTATTTGGGGGGGATTTGCTTTTATCGGACTATGGCCTTCTTCGGTAGAGGGGCTTTCCGGCTTCTTAGGAATCAAATCTGGGCTCAATGTGATTATTTTCTCTTCAATAGCAGTTCTGTTTTTCATTGTGTTTCAGTTGATTTTGGCGTATGAAGTTTTGGAAATGCGTTTGACGCGAGTAGTACGAGAGACAGCCTTGAAAGATCCTCAATGTTTAGATCAATCAAAGCACTGAACCATCCTTGGGTATTACAGGTGGCTGCGGCATTGAGTGCTTTGCTCTTTTTAGTCGTACTGGTGAGTACTTTGATTTATCCGTGGCCATTGGGATTGGCAGACAATCATGATTATTGGAGACTAATGGATCCTTTTGGACTCACATATCCAGATGCTAGTGCTGGATACTATTTTCAGCATATTTCTTTAAATTTTTTGAAAGGGCCGTTTTGGCACTTAGAAATCATAAGCTCAGGAATTGCTTTTGTAGGTATTGCGTACTTACTTAGCTCGATTTTTCAGTGGAGCTATATGCCATTGGTGCTTTTAGGTGCAGTTCATTGTCTGTTTTATACTGGCGCATTTTATTTTTACATTAGAAATGCTGGTTATAAGCACCTATTCCCAATTGTTGTTACAAGTTTAGTTGCTTTGCTTTTTCTTACAGACATTTTTTTTACAGCCTATTTCAACTCTTTTTATCAAGAAAGTTCGGTGTTTATCTTTTTGTTGTTTTTTGTCGCATTGTTTCAAAGCAAGAAGGTTCATTTCTGGTGGGAGTGGTTGATGGTGGTGGGAATAGCTTTTTCCAAAGTTTCGAACATCACATTTTTGCTGCTTTTTATACCTTTAGCTCTCAAGTATTGGCATCGTAAAGGGAGGGGGCTTAAGTTGATGGTTACAATTATGGTTTGCAGTGTGATCTTTTTATTCAGAGTAGTAATCAAAATGACAGTAATAGTCCCAATGTTTTTAATAGTTTTTTTGTGGGATTAGCACAAGATCAGCGTAGTGAACAGATACTGAATGATTTTGGCTTAAATCATAATGATTTTTTGCCTTTGGTGGGCAAGGATTATTGGCAAGCCGATGATTTGGCAGATAATCTTAAAGCTGAGTTTTATCAAAAGGTAACTCATAAAAAAATTGTGCTGTATTATCTATCGCATCCCATAATTGTTCTCGAAAAATTGAGACAAATTGGGGTTGAGTTAGTATCAGAACCTCGGCCGCAGAATTTGGCTAATAGGAGTGACGAATTTTCACCTGATTTCGTGTTGAAAAAAAATATCACGTCTTTCTGGCAAAAAGTATTACCAATTATTTTACTACCAGGTTTATTCCTGAGTCTTGTACAGCTTTTTTATCTAATTAAATGGAGGTACTACGATGATTATACAGCTCAACTTCTTATTGTTTTGCCTTTTTTC
>CAZXKW010000102.1:0-465 GCA_964641565.1 uncultured Candidatus Peribacteria bacterium | reverse complement strand
ACAGTTGGCTGTAAGCTTTATTGGGGATGGTTGGAATGAGTTTGCTAAACATAATAGTACTTTTTATTTTATATTTGTATTATGGTTGCTGTTGAGTGGGCAGTTTTGGTATAAGCAATTAGAGATGAAGCGATTATGAAAATACTTTTTATTGTTGATTATTACTATCCATATATTGGTGGGGCTGAAGTGGTCCATCAAAAGCTAGCTGAATTATTGGCTCTTAAGCATGATGTAACTGTTCTAACTCAGGTGAGTGGCAATGCGAAGCTGGAAGAGCGGATTAACAATGTGAAAGTAATACGGGTAAAGACTATTAATCGGCTTACATTTCCTTGGCAGGCACGAAAAATTGCTTATGAGCTTGCTGCTCAGAGTGATATAATTCAAGTTTCCACGTATAGTTCTGGCTTTTTGGGCGGTAAAATTAGAAAAAAGCTATCCAGAAAGGTTATTCTCTTAGTC
>CAZXKW010000101.1:2594-3686 GCA_964641565.1 uncultured Candidatus Peribacteria bacterium | reverse complement strand
CAGACAATACATCATCAATACTAGTGTTGATTTCATCGAAATAGTTATTGATCTCAGAACTTGTATCAAAGGCACTATTGGTCTGATAGATAGATGATGTGCGGAAATCTTTGAGGTCGCTTTCAAGATTGTCGATATTGTCAGCAGCGCTAGAGGCTGTTTTTGCTAAAGCGAGCGGAGCTGCTTGAAGGGCAACCATCAAGACAATTGCTGTGCTGGCTACAATACTACGTAAAGTAGGGAGCTTGATCATAGAAAAAGAGTTATGAAGAAAGGAAATAAACGAAATACTCGTGTTCACATTACCTTTACTTCTAATACGGAGCAAATCGGGAAATGTTACTCAAGCTTGCTTGAAAGAATGGCATGTCATGAAATTATGCTTTATATTGCCACTGACTTCAGTTCATTTTTATCATTCATTATGGATCAAAATCAGTCTCCCAAGGCTCATCCAGCCGATTCTTACTCATCCCTCGAATCACAAAGAAAATTGAGAATAGAAAAGCTCGACACACTCAAAGCTCAGGGTATTGATCCCTATCCTGTCAAAAGTAAACGCGATGGTACTTTGGCAGAGATTAGAAATTATTTTGAGGATGCGAATAGTACCTTTATTGGTGATACATCCAAGGTAATCACCTTGATCGGAAGAGTAAAATCCAAGCGTCTGAGTGGTAAAATCGCTTTTGCGCAGCTTGAAGATGCGACTTTGCCAACTGGCTTCCAAGCTGTTTTTAAGCTCGACATGCTTCCTTCCGAGCCCGGCAAGATTGGCTTTGCTGAATTCAAGACCTTGATTGATGAAGGAGATTTTTTGCAATTAACAGGTTATCTTGATCGCTCTCAAACTGGTGAACCCAGTATTTTTGTCAGCAGTATTGTGATGATTTCTAAGGCCTTACGTCCATTGCCAGACAGAATGGAGTATGAGCATGTTGAGTCTCGCTATACCAATCGGGTAGCTGATTTCAAAATGAATACTAAGGATGAGAGTGGTAGATCAGTGCGAGATGTTGTTCAGATGAAGGCTAAATATTGGCAGATTTGGCGTGAAGAAATGGCTAAAGAAGGATTCTTGGAGGTTGAATG
>CAZXKW010000101.1:0-2584 GCA_964641565.1 uncultured Candidatus Peribacteria bacterium | reverse complement strand
GTTCCTGGTGGCGCTGAGGCCAAGCCATTTACTACATTTTATAATGAGTTGGATCAAGAAATGTATTTGCGTATTTCTTTGGAATTGCCATTGAAAAAGCTGATTGCTGGTGGTTTTGAAGCAGTCTATGAAATTGGGAGAATTTTTCGTAATGAAGGTTCAAGTCCACAACATTTACAAGAATATACTCAGATCGAGTGGTACATTGCTTATCGTGATTATGAATGGGCAATGGCTTTTGCTAAGCGTGTGTATCAACGCATAGTTAAAGAGCTGTTAGGTAGTATGACTCAAGTGGATTACCATGGTCGCACTATTAATTGGGGAGATTGGTGTAGTGCTGAGGAAGCTCAAAAAAATGGTTGGGAGTTGGTGGGTGGATGGCCAAAGATTCCTTATTTTGACGCTGTTCGATATTTCTCCGAAGGCAAAATCGATACTGAAGGTAAAAGTATTGAAGAGCTGTGTGAATTAGCGAAGAGTTTAGGAGTGGAGGATATCGATGCTTCACACGGTATGGCAACCGTGCTGGATAAACTGTGGAAGAAAGCTCGTGTAAATACAGTGCATCCGTTCTTTTTAATTCTGCCTCCTGTAGAACTTGAACCTTTAGCAAAGCGTGATCCAGCTAATCCTCAACTGACACAGCGTTTTCAGGTAGTAGCAGGTGGTGCTGAGTTGGGTAAGGCTTTCAGTGAGCTTAATGATCCTATTGATCAATTTGGACGATTTTCTCAGCAGCAAGCTGCTCGTGATGCGGGTAATGACGAGGCTCAATTTATGGATACTAAGTATGTAGAAGCGATGGAATATGGTATGCCTCCAATGGCTGGTTTTGGTACTAGTGAGCGTTTTGTCTCGTTTCTTCTGGGTAAACATATTCGTGAATGTGTGACTTTTCCTCATATTCGTAGTCAGGAGAATGCGCCCGCTAAATCAAAAAAGACGTTAGTAGCTCATGCCGTCATTCTGAATACAGAGGAGATTCCTCTTTGGTCTAAGCTCAATGCTGCAGCTCATTTAGCGGCTTCACTAGGAGCGCGTGAAGGTAAAAAGCTGATTTATATTGATCACTCTACTACGACTGATGGAGAGCAGATTCCGATGAATATTCAACATGCCATTATGATGAAGGCTGCTTCTGAGAGATCACAATTACTTACTTTGAAGCACGAGGCTGAAGCTCAAGGGCTCTTAGTAACCTGTTTTACTCAAGAGATGCGAGAGAGTAGTAATGATGAAAAGGTAAAGTCTGCTCAAGAAGCAAAAAAAAGTGATGATATTGGTTTTTTAGGCATTCTTATCTTTGGTGAAAAGAAGGTGGTCGAAAAACTTACTGAGTCATTGCCATTGTTTAGTTAAGCCCGCCAAGTGTAGATTGCGCTTGTATTTGTTATTTTTTGTGTATTTCTGGTATAATTCAGAGAAACACAAATAAATACACCCAATGTTGGCCCCCCTAGTCTCTTTTTTAAAGCGTCAATTGTTAGTTGGAAGCTTAATGGTTGCTGTTGTTTTTGGAATTTTTTTTTCACAGTTAAATAGTATTCCTTTAGTTGGTGCTGCCGATTTGAGTAATCTAGATCTTAGTATTGGATCTCCCGATCTTTCGCCTCTTAGTGGCGCTAATAATACGTCAATTACTGTAGCTGTTTACAATGCAGGGCCTAGTGATGCTACTAATGTTGCTGTGGAGTTAGTAGTTCCAACAGGAATGTATCTTACTCATGGAACAGCTGAGCCATCTCAGGGGACATATGATCCTGATACTGATATTTGGACCGTGGGTACAATCGTTAGTGGTACTAGTAGGTCGATTCTTGTGCCTCTTTCTGCTTTGACTACTAATGCAAATGATCAAATACATGTTATTACAGCAGAAATTTTAAGTAGCGATCAAGATGATCCAGGTTGTGTTGATGGATCTGATATTGCTAGTCCGATTAATTGTTATGGTGATGGTATTAACCAAGGAAATGATCTTGCTAGTATTAGTGTTAGACCTTATATCCGCTCAAATTTAAGTTTGTATTGGAATACTGTTTCCGATAGTAATCCAGTTAATGGGCAAGAAACGATAGTAAAATTTCGTCTCAGAAATGAAGGACCAACAGCAGCGACTGGAGTAAAGGTGAATCTTAATTTTGTACAGCAGCAGTTGGTGGAGGGAGTCTGGGGGGCAGATAGTGGGAATTTTACGTTGGATACGGGGAGTATTGTGAGCCATCTGTGTGAGTACTATACCGGCACTTGTGGAGGAACGTATGGAACATATGATACCGATACAGGAGAGTGGGACGTGGGGAATTTACTAGTATTTACGGGAGGAACGAACTGGCAAGAAGCGGAGCTGTATTTGGAGTTTACCAAGACGACTACCAATGCAAATGATCGCCGGGTCGTGTTGACTGGAGAGATCATGGAGGGAGATCAGGCTGATCCTTCATGTGGAGGAGGACTGCATTCCACGACGAACTGTTTTGGTGACGGTATAGACCAAGGTGCTGATTTGATCACAGCTACAATTCAACCTTATATCCGCTCAAATTTAAGTTTGTATTGGAATACTGTTTCCGATAGTAAT
>CAZXKW010000100.1:0-3691 GCA_964641565.1 uncultured Candidatus Peribacteria bacterium | reverse complement strand
CCAATGGTGCTCGCGTGGTGGGCCGGGACGGATTCGAACCGCCGAAGGCGTAAGCCAGCAGATTTACAGTCTGCCCCGTTTGTCCACTTCGGTACCGACCCACGAATAGAGCGCCAACACTCTATAAAGTTATCTGCTAACAGTCAAATCAATTGTGAGACTTAGGCTGAGACTAAGACTAGGGAGCAATCTTGGATTTGGTAAACAACAAAGATTTCATAAATTGATAATTAAGATAACTAGTGGGTGGGTTTGCCCCCCCGGGTGGGAGGGTGGTGCCATCATGATGATTTTGACAGCCATTCTGCTTCCGGTGTAAAAACTAATCTTACTTAAATAAATGCGATGGCACTAGAAGATCAAGTACAACCGGTGGTGACAGTAGCTGCATTTGATCCACTTCAAGACACAATTCAATTAAGTGTTAATGACGAAAATCAATATTCACTACCAACAGTTGCTGTTAAAAATTGGCCCGGTATAGTGGATGAAAGAATCATGGCTGAGATCAACAAAGAATATGATTTTCACGCAGACCATCTCAGGCCCTTTGATACAAAAATAAGGGATAATATTCTTCACGATTATCGAGTAGCAGCCATACTGGGAAACATTGGTAAAGTAAAAGTTTCTATTCACAACTTCCACACTCTCGACTATGTCCCTGAAGTAAGAGAATTCTTAGCTAGATTATTCGAGGAGTACAAAAGAACAGGCACCTTGCTTAGCACTTTGAAACAACCAGTTTATGTCCGCCCAAGCTTTCTAGATTTGCAAGGTAATCAAGCTCTTATACCAATGGATAAACATAAAGCCGGCATGCCTCGTACTTATTTACGTGAGGAACATAGGCACCTTGATGAAGTGATCGGAGATATTGTTCATGATTACATCAATACACGAAAAGTGGTAGTCGAAGGGGTAAGAATGGCCGCTACCTCCAAAAAATTAGTTCATGGTAAATCTGAAGTACCGACTTGGATTATGGACTATGGCATAGTAATTGATACCGATCAGGCTAATAAATTAGTCGAAACTGAAAAAGTTGAACGAGTTAACGTTCGTGAAGGTCTCCAGTTTACACTCGCATTACCACCAACCAAACCCTATTCAGCCAAAGTCAAAGTCGTTTTAGAAGAAATGCGCGATATTATCGCCGCCTCAATCATTACAGCGAAAGAACCACGATCAATTAACTTCCCCGAAGCTCGTAAAAAAAGCCTCACCTTCCGTTAATTTCCCACTCACCATTGTCAGCATAAATTAATTGCAGGATACTGAGAACATTAATTACACATGTATGGCTGAAGACTATTCAAAGAAGCTGTCACCTGACCAATATAATGTTTGCTTTCTCAAAGGGACTGAACCTCCTTTTAGTGGAAAATATTACAAGAATAAAGCAGCCGGCATGTATGTTTGCGTTGCTTGCCAGACGCCGCTTTTTTCTTCAGACACAAAATTTGATTCTGGTACTGGTTGGCCAAGCTTTTGGGATCCTGCTTATCAAGCAAATATCAAGCAAACTATCGATGACACTCACGGCATGATTCGGACTGAGGTGCAATGTGCTACATGTGGATCTCATCTCGGACATGTATTCAATGACGGCCCCAAACCCAGTGGACAAAGATACTGTATCAATTCACTTGCTTTGGATTTTATTCCCGCAACGGATTCAGAAAAGAAATAATGTATTTGTATGAACACACCACATACCACTTATTTTCAATCCCCAGTTGGCACACTAAAAATTATTACCGATGACAATCACCTACTCGGTCTCGATTTTGTTAATAATGATCTACAAGCTATTGAACCACCAGTATCAATTCTTGCTCAAGCGTGCGTCCAACAATTAGTTGAATATTTCGACCACACACGCCAATCATTTGACCTCCCCCTTTCCCCTAAAGGAACTAATTTCCAAAAATTAGCTTGGACCGCCTTACAAACCATTCCCTACGGACAAACCACATCTTACGGGGACCAGGCTAAAAAAATCGGAAATACCAAAGCCGTCAGAGCTATAGGTCATGCCAATAGCAAAAACCCGATAGCCATTATTATCCCCTGCCACCGAGTCATAGGCAAAAATGGAAAACTAACTGGATACGCTGGTGAGCTATGGAGAAAAGAATGGTTACTGAAACATGAACAAAAAGTTGAGAGTTGAGAGTCTTTCTATCGTAGTGTCGGCCGGATGTTTCGACTACGCTCAACATGAATTTAATACTGCCAAACGAAGTGTCGGCAGGGTCAGGATGACTCAAGTTGGCTATAGTCCCCTGAGCACCGCCAAAGGGCGCACTTCTTCATTTAAAATGATAAATTCTGCATTCTGAACTCTGAATTCTGAATTCAAACTTGCTGTTTTTCCCCCGCCAAGGTTAGACTGCCAAAGAAGGTTACCTATTGTAATGATTGATCCTGTCATCGAAATTAAATCTCGCCTCAGCATTGAAGATTTAGTCAAAGACTATGTCACATTGAAGCGTTCAGGTCGCAATCTGAAAGGACTGTGCCCATTTCACCAGGAGAAAACACCTTCTTTTATGGTTAGTCCTGACAAAGGTATTGCCTACTGTTTTGGATGTCATCAAGGAGGCGACATTTTCAAGTTCTACATGACAGTAGAAAAAGTGGACTTTGGTGAAGCCATTCATGACCTGGCGGATCGTGTAGGTTTAAGCATCGATCAGAAGTCGGCTCAGTATAGCTCTGCACAGAAAGACGAAAAAGAACGGATGAGAGCACTCCTACGTGAGACGCAAAGTTTTTTTGCACAACAAATTACCACCAATACTAGTGCTCAAAACTATCTCACTCAACGTGGTCTGACGCCTAGCACTATCTCCCAATTCGGTATTGGTTACGCTTTAGATAGCTGGCAAGCTCTCTATGATCACTTATTGAAAAATAATTTTACTCTGGCTGAACAGCTCGCTGCAGGTGTTGCTATTCAAGAGGACAAGGATACTGGTCATGATAAATTTCGTGATCGCATTATTTTCCCTTTTTATGGTGATCGTGGTGACATTGTCGGCTTCACGGGCCGAGCACTCACCAATGAAAATCAGCCCAAATATCTCAATTCGCCCGAAACTATTTTGTTTCACAAAAGCTCATTCATCTATGGTCTTTATCAAGCCAAATCTAGTATCAAAGCCGCCAAACGAGTGTATGTTGTCGAAGGACAAGTAGACTGTCTGAGCTGTGTGCAAGCTGGATTACTCAATACCGTTGCAGTATCTGGTACTGCTTTTACCCCCAGACATTTAGAAATATTACGTCGACAAGCTGATAGTCTCATCTTTATTTTTGATGGTGATCAAGCTGGCAAAAATGCAGCTTTACGGATAATGCCAGATTTAGTGGCCCTACCAGAAACTCAAGCCCGCTTTGTTTTACTAGCACCCGACCAAGATCCTGATTCTTTGGTAAGACAAGATCAAGCACAGTTTTTTAGCTTAATTGAAAAACACCTGGATTGGTTTGACTATATTCTCCAAGCTTTTTTTGCTGATAAAGATCTCAATTTCATCGAAGACCAAAAAGATGTACTCAAATTCACTATCCCACTGATCAAACGTCTCGCTCATCCCTTTGATCAAGATATTTATGTCAAAAAATTAGCCAACCTCCTGCACAAAAGTGAAACACTGATATATAAGACCCTGCAGTCACATCA
>CAZXKW010000099.1:0-3730 GCA_964641565.1 uncultured Candidatus Peribacteria bacterium | reverse complement strand
TAATGCAGCTGTTTAATAAGCAGCAATAATCCTCAGTACTAAACTAATAGTTGTGCCAACCAAGAATACAATTGTAGGGATGAAGCTTAATGCACTACCCAAATGGCGTTTGTTTGCATCACGGTAGTAACCAATAGCATAGGCAATACGACCGAGACACCACACACCACCCAAGACAGATGCCCAAGTAATGCTCACAAAGTAGGCGAAAAGCCACATTGTAGGCAGCATCATTACTATCTGCTCCAAAGTATTGTAATGCACACGCACATAGCGTTCGAAATCAGCATGGCCAGTCATAGCCGGCGCACTAACTTTAAACTTCAAACGAGCAAAACCAACATTACCAACTAATACAAAGTACACCGCAAAAACGAACATCGTAACTAAACTCAAAACATACCAGTCAAACATGGAATAAATTTTAATGACAGTGCTACTGTATTACTTTAGAGTCCAACTGTGAATAAAAAAATCCCATCTTTATCTTTTACATATTACCTTTTAAATTGTTTATAAAAAAGAAATATATCACAACAAAAAACAAATATTTGAGTTTAATTTTACTTTCGCTTACAATCCCTAAACCAGTATTAACTATCATAAAATATGAACAATAACTGTTGTATGGGCGGCGGATGTGGATGCTCTTCTAGTCATGAAATGGATATGTGTGGTGATGAACAAGAAGAGATGATGTCTGTAGCTCAAGTTGGTGAAGAAGCTCCAGCATTTATGGCTGAAGCATTGGATGGAACTCAATTCCGCCAAGTTTCTAGTGAAGAGTATCGTGGTAAATGGGTATTGTTATTCTTCTACCCATTAGACTTTACCTTCGTATGTCCTACT
Organism: uncultured Candidatus Peribacteria bacterium; assembly: GCA_964641565.1. Taxonomy (GTDB): domain Bacteria; phylum Patescibacteriota; class Gracilibacteria; order RBG-16-42-10; family RBG-16-42-10; genus JAGNZB01. Next base: position 2,881 of record CAZXKW010000099.1, on the reverse strand, counting down.
GAACTCTTAGAACTCAACAAACGTTTCAAAGAGTTCGAAGAGCTCAACTGCCAAATCATTGGCTCAAGCACTGACAGTGTTTACTCTCATCAAGCTTGGACTAAGGAAATCGGCAACTTCAATTTCCCTATTCTTGCAGACATGACTCAGGAAATTGCTGAGAGCTATGGTGTATTAGTAGCTGACAAAGGTGTTTCACTCCGTGGAGCATTCTTGATCGATCCAGATGGCGTATTGCAATCTTGTACTATCAACAATCTCCCTGTTGGTAGAAATATCGATGAACTATTACGTGTACTCAAAGCCTTCCAAACTGGTGAATTATGTCCAGTAGGCTGGAATCAAGGCGGAAAGACCCTGGGGAAGGCGTAAAAATTTGTTTGGGCAAATAGATTAAAAAGGCTTTCATCTTTGGATGGAGCCTTTTTAAAAAATTGCGAGTTGCGAATTGCGAAGTGCGAATTTAAGACCTTGGGCTCAGGATTCTGGCCTCTTAGTTCCACAAGCTAGGATCTGGCTCCAATACTGGATCAGTTACCTTTTTACTTGCAAAGAAAGCTGCTGCTCCTATCATTGCTGCATTGTCGGTACAATAGCTTAGCTTGGTTGGATAAAATACAGCTGTATCAGCTTGATTAAACTTTTCAATCGCTAATGATCGAAAACGTTGGTTGGCTGATACTCCCCCAGAAATAAACACTGATGGGGTGCGGTATTTTTCCCAAGCACCAAAAAGCTTAGTGGTCATAACGTCGAATACGGACTCTTGAAATTCATAGGCAAGATCAGCTCTTACCTGTTCATCCAATGGGCCTAGTTTTTGAACTAAGGTATATAGCGCAGTCTTGAGACCAGAGAAGGAGAAATTGAAATCATGAATTTCTTTTGGGCGCAAACCAGTGGGGACTTGCTGAAGCCAGGCTCGAGGCAACTGAAAATGACCAGGTCTCCCCAATTTTGCCAATTTTTCTATTTCAGGCCCTCCCGGATAAGACAAATCAAGCATCCTCGCTGCTTTATCAAAAGCTTCTCCTGCAGAATCATCTTGGGTCTGTCCTAGTAGCTCCATTTCACCATGTTTGCGCAACAATACTAAGTCATTGTGTCCACCAGAAACACTAATGATTAAAATAGGCAAATCAGGTAATTGCTCTCTCCCTAAAAAGTTAGCATATAAGTGCCCCCAAATATGATTTACCGCCAACAACGGCTTTCCCCACATCTTTGCTAATACCTGAGCAGCTGTAACCCCTACAATAAGCGACCCAATTAGACCGGGCCCTTGAGTGACAGCTATAGCATCAATATCTGCAATGGAAAGTTGCGATTGGAACAATGCTTCTTCAACCACGGGAATAATTTTGCCCACATGAGCCCTAGCCGCCACTTCTGGCACTGTGCCATGAGTAAGCTTATGCAAAGCAATTTGAGAATAAATCACGGAAGAAATCACTTTCATACCATCCTCGACAATAGCACAAGCTGTCTCATCAAAAGATGTCTCAATTGCTAAAATTTTCATAAAAAGATGCTATATTCTCTCTGAATAGACTGAAACAAATTACTATGAAAGCTCGTATCCGCCAATATATCCTCTGGTGTGCTCGACGAAAAATCACCAATACTAAAGCAAAAATCGTAGCGATCACTGGTAGTGTGGGGAAAAGTTCTACCAAAGAAGCTGTCACTAGTGCTCTTAGTCAAAAATATCGTGTACGATCAAATTATGGCAGTCTCAATAATGAACTAGGTTTACCATTGGCAATTCTAGGCGAACGCAATGCTTCTTCACCTCTGGGATGGCTCTGGAAAGTAGTAAAAATTACACTCAGAACATTTATTTTTGATCCAAAAGTAGAGATAATGGTCCTAGAATGTGGCATAGACAAGCCAGGTGATATGGACAGCATACTAAAACTCATCACTCCTGACATCAGTATTATCACCACCGTAGAAGACGCACATCTAGAAAACTTTGCCAATCATGAAAGTCTCGTGCATGAAAAATGGAAACTAGCCTTTGGCACTAAAAAGTCAGGAACCATTATTGTTAATCTGGACAATCCTCCAACACACACTCAAATACACCATGTAGACGCAAGAGTAATTACTTTTGGCCTAAATCAAAAAGCAGACTATTCAGCTCAAGACATTGAGTATAATCAAAAGGGTACCACTTACACTCTAGTAGCTGAAAATGAAAAACGCTCTATCAGCGTACCAACAATTGGAAAAATCCAAGCATATGTCACGCTTCCCGCAATTATTACCGGCCGAGTACTAGGAGAAAGCTGGGCAGAAATAACAGCAGGATTAGAAAAACTGATTCCACTACCTGGACGACTGAGTTTACTAGCAGGCATAAAAGGATGTTATTTATTAGAAAGTTCTTACAATGCCTCTCCGTCATCAATGAAAGCTGCAATTGAAGTTTTGAAAAACATCCCGGGAAAAAGACATATTGCCATTGTCGGTGACATGCGAGAATTAGGAAATATTACACCTGAAGCACACTTAGAAATGCTTACTATTTTAGCTAAAGAGTGCGACATAGTATGTACTTTTGGGCCGAACTACGAATCAGCATTATCACACCTACCAGCACATACCAAAGCCCAAGCCGCCTTTCATCACTTTCACTCTCGAGAAGATATTGTAGCCTTTATCACTCCAAAATTACAAAAAGACGACATTGTTTTAATCAAAGGATCCCAAAATACCATCACTCTAGAAAAGGTGTCAGTAAAACTCATGGCCCATCCTGAAATAGCCAAACAGGTGCTACCCAGACAGTATGGGAAGTGGAAATACACGGACAGAGAATAATTGCGAATGGCGAATTTTGGCTCGCTAGCAACTAATTGGCATTTGTTGCTACTTC
>CAZXKW010000098.1:0-3777 GCA_964641565.1 uncultured Candidatus Peribacteria bacterium | reverse complement strand
CCAATCCAACAACACGGTCGACGCTTCCCCTCTTTGAGCTCACTGATTATCCTTTTGACATGATCCATTCTAGTCGCTTCTTGCTTAGGATAAGTCACCCAGCAAATCCATTCATTACGGGCTAGAGGTGTAAGGGCTTCCCACTTTGCCAAGGCAGAGGCATCAGCAATCAAAGCATCACGTAGATAATCCGGCAGGTTATGGACTACTCCTTCTAAAATTTCAATTCTATTAATATTTTTCATATATGCTCGTTAATTGCCTTCTTGTACGAATGTAGACTCAATTTACACTTCAATAGTATTAGTTTTAACTTTTTTAGCACTTTGATGATTGACCATAGTTACTCCTGTTGGTGTGATAGTAAAGCGGTAAACAATGAATTGTACTATGACTACTGAAAATACTCAGACTTCAATTACATTTGAATATCCAAAACACTCAAATAAGACGCTATTTCAGCCTAAAATCAACACTACATCGGCATAGTTACAGTAGCATTTTATGCCGCTAGAAGAGTTTGAGTGACATCTTCTAATACGGGATTACCAAATACCTGGTCGATAAAGCCTTTAGCTGATACTTTTGCTATTGCCAAATCAGTACTAGTTGGACGTAAAGATGAAGTTCCAAGCGCCAATGCATAAACCATACCAATACCAACATTATCGATCGCTAAATGCATTCTTTCCAATGAATCTTTCAGTGAATAGGCGTCGCTAGAAAATTGCGCCATATTAGCCATGTTGCCGATTGCAGTGAGCTGTCCTCCTTCTATGCCTGCGATCAAAGGAATTTGTGGCTTATTGGGTGTTAAATCCAACCCCATTTTCACAGCAACATAATTATCAGCAAACATGCTAAACACCATCACGATCAAGAAAATAGCAATTTCTCTTTGTAATTCACTCAATCCTAAAGCTTCCATTTTATGCACAAAAGTTTTTAAGAGTGGCAGCAAAAAAGGAACACAATTGGCTTGAAATGGAAAGACATTTAAAATATCACCAATATTATGGCCCAGGGCTTTCTTTACACGATGCATATCAGTTGATCGGGCAGGAACCTTTAAAATAGGCTCAATCAAATTTCGAACTTTTTGAGCTAGACTTTGTTGCTGCTTCACGTCATTAGTCTTTCTATATGCTTGTGGCAACTGTGATTGACAATTAGCGACATGCTCTTCCACTTTAGCAGCATCCATACCATGTTCAAGCAAAATTTGTCTAAAAGTATCGAAATCTCGAGCAATAAGAGCATTCGCAATCCTATTATTTGGATCATCCACTTCATTTTGATTCACCCTATATGCTTGATGTTCTAGGTCGATATTTAGCGTACTGGCAATCTTAATTGCAGTTGATCTCAATTCTTGATCATCAATATCGATTATACCTTGAAAATCTTCAATTGAAGATTCGTCCAATCCCTTATCCCAAGGAAGACGAAAAAGATTCTTCAACTTAGCAGCAATAACATTGCCAATATCCATTTCTACACCGGTGAGATCTTGTTTTCCACCAGTAAAATATTTCACCGCATTCCCTATGGAAGCAGTAATAATCTTTACCAGATACGGAATATTATTCTTAATACCACGAACTGTTTGAGCAAGAGCTTCCTTCCACGGATCAGTTGAACCTGCTCGCTTAGCTAAATTATAATTCATTTTCATAGTCGTTGAGACTAGTGAATATAAAGCTAGTGGCAACATGTGGGTAAATTGCCAAGTAATCGCCTCTTTGAAACCATATCTATCGATCATGGCCAAAAATGGAGGATCGCCAAATAATAAATAGCCTGCTCGCCCACTACTATGACCTACGCTCAATGCCCTGAAGTCTTTATCACCACCAGCTAATTTATTCGCGGTTTGAGAAATGATTGACGCATTGCCAACTGTCGTGACTACAGGGGCAACAAAAGTGCTAAACATATTTAATAAAGCCACTTCCGTAGAGGCATCCGGGGATTTCTCCATGAGACTTTCACAAGCTTGCGTCAAATCCATCTTTAGCCCATCACCAATAGCTATAGTTCCAGCAATTACGCCTAAAGCTTTGAAATTACTTTCAATCTCGGCTGTTAGATGATGCTTTTCCGTGGGTGTAGAACGTTGATACTTTGCAGCTATTAACGCCCCCAATGCTCCATAATGCAATTTGTTAATAGGATCGCCTTTAGATAAAGTCCGAACTCCTCCCAAAAACACAAAAGCTCCTAGCACGTCCAAAGTGTCATAGGATGCCAACTCAGGCGCCAGCCTGGCCACATCTGCTTCAGCTCTCGCCACTCTTTGTTGGTATGACGAATGCTCTTCTTTACTTGCTGGCAACATACCATTAACCGTAGCAGCTACTGTACCGGCAGCGAGCAATTTTAAAAATGCTCTTCTTTTAGGATCCGAGGGCTCTCCTGGAGCTGATTCTTGTGGTTTATTGGACATAAAATGATTAACGAGTGCCGAGTTTAAAGCGAGATAGAGATACAGTCAACCATATCTTTATCTTTTTATTATACTCTAAACCCTGCAGATAAATCTATTACTTTTTACGTAATACCGTTAATTGTTCAATTAATGTTAGGCGCTCGTTCTCTAAATACTTAAACTGAATAGGCAAAAGATCTTGGCCATTTTCTAATTGTTCTTTTACTTTTGCTAAATAGGATTCAATTGTATCCATTGAAACCTCTGCTAACAATTCAATAGTAGAAGCGAGTATTACAACCGAATTTTGATCATTGTTGATAAAAAGCAGCCCATTTCTTACCATGAGACTTTCAATGGTACTACCATGCTTCACTCGTAAAATACTAAAAGCAATAGTTCCAGTTAATGAAGCATGTTTGCTATAAATAATCAAAGGTCCCTTGGAAGTGACAACACTTACCGACTCTACTTGCTCAAAAGTAAAGCTCTGATCAGGATTGCGAATAGTGACAGTCTTAATAAGATTCATAACAGACACTTATAGAAATAAACACTAAGAAAACTTTACTTCTTTGATCGTTCCTTCACCTCTTGTATGCTGCTTGCCATATAGAAATGCTGTTCATCAATATGGTCACATTCACCGGCCAAAATTTCTTTGAAACTTTGAACAGTATCTTTCATACTGACAAATTTACCTGGCACCCCAGTAAATTGTTCAGCGACAAAGAAACTCTGCGATAAAAATTTTTGTACTTTACGTGCTCTTTGCACCAACTTTCTATCTTCTTCTGACAATTCTTCCATACCTAAAATAGCAATAACATCTTGCAGCTCCTTATATCGTTGTAAGATACGACGCACTTCTTGAGCAATCTGATAATGCTCTTCCCCAACAATACTAGGCTCCAAAGCTAATGAAGTAGAGTCAAGAGGATCTACAGCTGGATAAATACCAATTGAGACTAAATTTCTCGAGAGAACAATTGTCGCATCCAAATGGGCGAAGGTGGTTGCTGGGGCTGGATCCGTTAAATCATCCGCAGGGACATATACCGCTTGCACAGAAGTAATAGAACCATTTTTAGTAGTAGTAATACGCTCTTGTAACACAGCCATATCAGTAGCCAAAGTAGGTTGATACCCTACAGCACTGGGCATACGACCTAATAAAGCAGACACCTCAGCACCGGCTTGAGTAAAACGGAATATATTGTCAATAAACATCAATATATCTTTACCTTCATCACGAAATTTCTCAGCAATAGTAAGGCCAGTGAAAGCAACACGCATACGAGCTCCAGGTGGTTCATTCATTTGACCAAAAACCATGGCCAATTTATCAA
>CAZXKW010000097.1:0-3867 GCA_964641565.1 uncultured Candidatus Peribacteria bacterium | reverse complement strand
TTTTTGTTTCCTGTGAAAGACTCAAAGCTCCAGAGTTAGTAAAGGAAGCTGTAATTGTGGGGGGGCGGTCATCTGAATCACCACGTAGTGTGGTGACGTCTGCAAGTTATGAAGTTCGTGAGTTTGGAGTCCATGCAGGTATGCCTTTATTTCAAGCTAAAAAGCTTTGCCCTCATGCTCATGTTTTACCGAATGATCATGATTATTATCAAGAAATTTCAGAAAAACTTTATAAAATCTTAAAGCAATTTAGTGATTCTGTAGAAATGGCTTCTATTGACGAAGCTTATGTTGATTTGACTGGCCTGGATCAAGTTTGGGGTGATGATTATTTATCAATGCTGCACCAAATTGAGAAAACTATTAATACCTTGCTCCAGATACCTGTCTCACTTGGTTTGGCTGACAATAAAGTCACTGCTAAGATTGCTGCTGGTATTAAGAAGCCTGGTATTACAATTGTTCCTAGTGATGAAACTAGAGCTTTTCTTGCCCATTTGCCTATTGAGACTTTTCCGGGCATTGGCCATGTTTCTGCTCGTCAGCTGCATCAAGCTGGAGTAAAGACTATTGGTGATCTTCAGCTATGGTCATGTAACGAAATGGTTCATTTCTTTGGTCAGTCTGGACAAAGTTTCTATATGGCTATCAACGGTTATGACGATAGAGAAGTGCAGACAGAAGAAGGAATGCCTCAATCGATCTCCTATGAGCAAACGTTTATGCAAGATATCATTCATCATGATGAAGTAACTGGGCATCTACGAGTAATGACTGCTCAGGTATTGCGTCGATTGCGTAATCAGCATTTAAGTACTAAAGAACTCAGAATAAAGGTTCGTCTGCAGGATTTTACTACTCATACGCGCTCCTATACTTTGCCTGAATATGCTCAATATGATCATGATATTTTCCCTATTATCCGTAACTTGGTTCAAGATCTTTTAAAAGAGATTCCTCAGTCAAAAGGGATTCGGTTGGTTGGTGTGAGTGTGGCTCAATTGGATACTATTTGTTCACATTCACTTTTTAGTTCTGAACGCTTGTCTCGCTTACAATCAACTATTGATGCGATTAATAACCGCTACAATAAACTGTCTGTATTACACGGTATTTAGTTGATTTGATTAATAAGAGTAATTGCTTCATCAACTGTGATTTCACGATAGAATTTGCCAATACTTGTATAGAAATTTTGTAAAATAGTTTGTTTCTCTCGTTGATATTGGTCTAGCATGGCGCTTTGTAAACTAATGGCATTGATTTGCCAACTGGCACCGAAATTATCCCAGTTGTTGCTGTCAGCTAGTTGTTCAGCATGAATAAAGTTCACTTGATCTTTGCTCAGTAGCGACACTAAAAGAAAATGAAAAGCGATGATTTCATGGGGATACCAAAATTCACCGATTAATTTTCCTTTGAGACATTCACCCAAACCAGCAATTGCTTGTATCCAATTGCGAGGTTCACCCCAAGGATCGGGATGGCGAATGAAACATTCTTGGTAGGGAGTATCAGGTAAACTGTTTTTGCCAATAGCAAAAAATTCATTATGAATAATAATCTTTTGCCTGTTTGCATTAATCTCTGTTTCCTTTAATGCTACTTCACCAAAGCAATCAATCCGTTCAAATGAGGACCAATTGTTAGGAAGGTCTTGTAGTGTCGAGAAAGCGAGAACAATACAGTTCATTATTAAGTATTGAACTTAAAAAACATTACATCTCCATCTTGCACAATATATTCTTTTCCTTCGAGGCGCATTTTGCCTTTTTCTTTTACCCCACTCCAACCATTGTGGGTGATAAAGTCTTCGTAACTTGCTACCTCGGCTTTGATGAATCCTTTTTCAAAATCAGTATGAATGACGCCCGCAGCTTGAGGAGCTGTAGCCCCCTTCTTTACGGTCCAGGCTCTAGCTTCGATCTCTCCAGCGGTAAAATAAGTTTGTAAACCAAGCAAGTCATAACCGGCTTGGATAATGCGCTTCAAGCCACTTTCTTTAAGCCCGTATTCTTCCAAGAAAGGTTTACTATCTTCTTCAGATAATTGAGCTAGTTCTGCTTCTACTTTGGCGCAGACAGTAATGATACGATCTAGACCTAGGTCTTTAGCAATCGCAGCTTCATCGATGGTTTTGATTTGATCTTCTGAAATATTACCTACAAAAAGTACAGGTTTGGCAGTGATTAGTTGTAGTTGTTTGATCATTTCTTTTTCTTCGGCATTGAGTTCGACTGTATTAGCTAGTTTCCCACTCTCAAGTACTGGTAGTAATTTTTCAGCAAGAGCCAAGAGTGCAATGGCAATTTTATCTTGTCCTTTAGCTTTCTTGCGGAGGTTGTCTATTTGTTTAGTTAAACTTTCTACATCAGCTAAAATTAGCTCGGTATTGATAATCTCAATGTCTTGTTTTGGATCTACATTGCCATTTACATGCGTAACATTAGGGTCATTGAAGAGGCGGAAGATATGGATGATCGCATCTGTCTCGCGAATATTGGCTAAGAATTTGTTTCCTAGTCCTTCACCTTGGGATGCGCCTTTGACGATGCCCGCGATATCAATAAATTCGACAATGGCTGGAACTATTTTTTTTGTCTGCACGATTTCAGCAAGGCGCTGTAAACGATGATCAGGTACTTCTACTACGCCGACATTGGGATCAATCGTACAAAAAGGGTAGTTGGAAGCCTGGGCTGCCATACTTTTGGTCAATGTATTGAATAATGTAGATTTCCCTACGTTTGGCAAACCAACAATTCCAAGTGCTAAACCCATAAAATGATCAATGGTTAACGAAAGACGGCGCTAATATACATTTAGAAGTTGAAAGTGGAAAGTGGAGAGTTTTGCCAGCTCAGGGGGCATCTCGAATTCGCCAAGCAATTCATCATAAGCGTAACAGAGTGAAGTCGACGGAATGGTCCTATCTTCTGTTTGGGGAGAATTATGAAGCTTAACGCTCGAGGCTTAAATTCGCACTTCGCACTTCCCAATTCTTTAGTCGATCATATTTGCCAACATCTTACTGATCTCAGCTCTGGTGACTGATAGGGTTGGGAAGAATTTGCCCTCACTACCGGATACTATGCCATTGGCAGCTGCACTATCAGTGTAAGCTCGTTCTTGGAGACTACTTACATCTGAAAAAGCCTGTGGTGCATTTGCTGGTAAAGGTGCTGGGGATTGGCCAAAAGCATCCACGATATATTGGAGACATTCGATGCGTGTAGCTTTTTGATCTGGATAAAAGTAAGTACTGCTTTTGATGATTCCTCTACTATATGCCTCATAGATATAAGGGTAGAGCGGGTGGGTGGATGGTACATCTCGATAGGGGAGGACTGGTGCTGTCATGCTGCCCCATCTATCAGCAGCCAGGTCTTCCATAGCGCAGTCCGTTGTTTGTTGTTCTTCAACTGAGCTTGGATTTTTAAAGTTTGCTGATTTTAGCGCCATTTTTAGAACCTCAGCACGGGTAATTCCATTGTCAGGCCCAAATTTACCATTGCCATAGCCTTGGACGATACTTTTGTTGTAGAGGTTTTGAATGTATTGATGGGCCCAGTGAGAAGTAGAAACATCACTAAAAGTTGTACTCGTGCCAGTAATAATAATTGGATATTCAATATATGGTTGGTTTTCTATTAAGACTCTAATGGTATAGGTTCCTGGTTGCACTAGAAGACTGGATACTAAACACTGTGCATTTGGGGGGCATGGGACATAGTAGTGTTGATTCCAGCTCCCTAATGTTTTACTTTCGAGTGGAGCTAATGTAGTGGTACGAAATTCTTGAGTGCATACTTGATTTTGTTCTACAAGAGCTAATGATTGGCCATTACTGTCGCGAATACTAAAAAA
>CAZXKW010000096.1:846-3905 GCA_964641565.1 uncultured Candidatus Peribacteria bacterium | reverse complement strand
CATTGGTCAAACTGGTACTGGTAAATCGACCATACTTCAAACCATGATCAGGCAAGATTTGCAGTTAGGGCATGGCTTCTGTGTCATTGATCCTCATGGCGAGTTAATTGAAGACATCCTTCCTTTCATTCCCAAGTCACGCGTACAAGATGTAGTTTACTTTAATCCTGGAGATACTGAGCGACCTATGGGCCTCAATCTTTTGGAAGCGAATACACCTGAAGAAAAAGACTTCATCTCTACGGAAGCCTTGAATATTATGATCAAGCTTTATGGAGAAGAAATTTTTTCACCTCGCTTACAAGATTACTTTCGTAATGGCTGTCTTACTTTGATGGACGATCCCCAAGGAGGTTGTATTACTGATATTGTCCGATTATTCACTGATGAAGATTGGCAGATGTTCAAGGTATCAAAAGTCCAAAATCCAATTGTAAAATCATTCTGGAGCAAACAAATGGCCATGACTGGTGCTCGTGAGAAACAAGAAATGATACCATATTTTGCTGCTAAATTTGGCGCTTTCATCACCAATACCTTAATGCGAAATATTTTGGGTCAACCAAAGTCTGCCTTTGATATTAGTGATATCATGAACAATAAAAAGATTTTACTGGTAAACCTTTGTAAAGGACTAGTAGGGGACTTTAATGCCAGTTTGCTAGGTATGATTATTGTAGCCAAGCTACAAGTAGCTGCTATGCGCCGAGTGTATGGCGAGAAAAGTGATTTTTTCCTTTACATTGACGAATTCCAAAACTTTGTCACCAATAGTGTTGAGGTTATTCTTTCTGAGGCCCGTAAGTATCGTCTCGGTATGGTAATGGCTCATCAGTTCATTCCTCAATTAGTAAGAAACAATAATGACACCAAGATTCGCGATGCAGTATTTGGTAATGTCGGTTCCATTTTGTCATACAAAATCGGTGTCGATAGTGCAGAGTTGATTGGTAAAGAAATGGCCCCAGTTTTCTCAGAACAAGATTTATTAAACATCGGTGATTTCAAAGCAGCTCTCAAACTTTCAGTAAATAACAAACCAACTAGACCATTTACCCTTAATGTGATCAAACCTTGGGAGGTCAGTGGTCCCGGGAATAAGAAGCTAGCACAAGCGATCAAAGAGTTGTCTAGACTCAAATATGGCGCTCGTCGTGAATTTGTAAATCAAGAAATTCTCGCTCGTATTGGTGCTTAAGCTGATTATATGCTTAAATAGTCTCTGTAAAGTTTTTATCTATGCCTGAATCAAACGCTTCATCTCAACAGTCATCAGGTCAAAATGATCCTCAGATGACTAATCAGAATCCTGTTCCAGCTAATACTCAAGCCAATGGAGGTCAACCACCGGTAGACCCAATGGCGCCACTGTTCCCAGTGGGGAAAAGTGCTGATCCTCGTGATGACGAATGCCTTTCTATTTTCTCTGATGAAGAGACCAAGGCAAAACATGCAGCGCTCAGTAAGCATGCGATAGCTCCAAACAATCTCCAATTCAATCCACAAAGATTGCTAGAATTGGTATCATCATCATATTCACTTACATACGCTGAAAAAATCTATTTCTTAGATATTGCTATCGGCAAAATTTCTCAAGAACAGGTCAATCAGTTAATGCAGGTATTTGAGAATGAACAAGAGCGTTTTGCAAAATTGCACAAAGAACACAACGAGAAAATGGCCGAGATTCAGAAAAAGTATGAGCAAAACACTACTGCAGACCCTCAAGCACAACAGAAAAAAGCTGAAGCGCAAGCAGAAGATATGTCGCAAGTTCAAGATATACTCAACAATCTTGATTAATTAGTTTGTACCAGTTACAATCCCCCCGATTTTGATTCACAGTTATCTCTATGTCTAAAGTGTTTACATTCATTCAACGCAATACCAAGACTCCTAATCTTCCAAAGATCGTACCTGGTGATACTGTGAAGATTTTCCAGAAAATTACTGAAGGGAAAAAACAACGTGTCCAGCTTTTCGAAGGATTAGTGATTGCTATGCATAACAAAAGCCCAGTACAAGCAACTATTACTGTTCGCAAAATTGCATCAGGAGTAGGTGTAGAGCGTATCTTCCCTTTGGTTTCACCAGCAATTGAAAAAATTGAAGTAGTGAAGCATGCTCATGTACGCCGCGCGAAGCTTTATTATATTCGTAAATTAGTCGGCAAAGCTGCTCGCTTGAAAGAAGAACAAGTAGCTGCTGCTGCATAATTAATCAATGTTCAAACAACTCTGGCGTGAGTTTGATTGGTGGCTCTTCTACAGTGCTGTAGTACTCAGTCTTTTTGGTCTAGTTGTTTTAGTTGGGCATGATGTTAGTAGCAATTTCTTCTCAAGTATTGCTAGTAAACAGATTGCCTTTTTGATTATTGGCATTATCCTTGTATTTGTAGTCGGCAACAGTGACTATCGCACTTGGCGAACTCCAGCATATGCTTTTTATGGATTATCACTGGCCGTGCTCTTAGCTGTCTTGCTATTTGGTGTAACTCGCAATGGTACACGAGGATGGTTTGAAATTGGATCCTTACAGCTACAGCCATCTGAATTAATGAAGATACCTTTCATTATCATGTTGGCTAGATATTGGAGCAAAAAGTCCTTCCATACTATTCGGGATGTATTGGTATCATTACTAATTTTACTACCAGTGCTAGTCTTAATTTTAAGACAGCCAGATTTAGGAACAGCACTAAGCTATACTACTATTTGGGTAATTATAGTACTGGCACTCAATCTTCCACCAAAACAAATTATTACGTTCATGATCACCGGCATAGCCTTTGCCAGTATTTCACTCATTGCGCTACTGCAGGTAGTAGGTCATGACAGCTATCAATTTCAACGTATTGCTGTTTACCCAGATCATTTATTCCTGACATCACTGCACCATCGAGATAGTGGTTACCAAGTAGATCAGGCATTAATAGCGATTGGTTCGGGAAAAGGCTTAGGTGCTGGTGTGGGTAGAGGATGGCAAGCACGGTTGAATTATTTACCAGTAAAAGAGTCTGACTTTATTTTTGCCAATATTGCTGAATCGATGGGATTTTT
>CAZXKW010000096.1:0-836 GCA_964641565.1 uncultured Candidatus Peribacteria bacterium | reverse complement strand
TGCTCAAGATGCATTTGGTAAGTTGATGGCAGCTGGCTTACTAGGAATGTTTTTCTTTCATATGCTGGAGAATATTGGTATGAATATTGGCTTACTGCCGGTCACGGGAGTACCTCTGTCATTTGTGAGCTATGGTGGTAGTCATATGTTAACCGCTTATATAGGCCTAGGTTTACTAGAGAGCATTATCATGAGACACAAAAAAATCAAATTCTAAAGCCATTTTCGTTGTTGACATCGCCGTCCCCCTATGCTTAGATGGCTTCGGTATGCTATCTATATCAATCGAATATAGATAAATTTATATGCTGAAAAGGAGGTGACCAACATGACTAAACAAGATCTCATCAATTCAATTGCTACACAAGCAAAAGTTACAAAGAATGCAGCTGCATCAGCTCTTTCTGCTGTTTTAGATTCTATTTCTAAAACTTTGTCTAAAGGTGGTAAGGTAACTATCACTGGTTTCGGTACATTCAGCGTAAGTAAACGCAATGCACGTACTGGTGTTAACCCTCGCAACCCAAGCCAAAAGATCAAGATCCCTGCTATGAAGACTCCACACTTTAAAGCTGGTAAATCTCTCAAAGAATCTGTACGTTAATCAGATTTTTGATCAAGACGCCTAAGAATTCCCGAAGGATTTGTGCCTTAGGGAATTTTTAGGTTAGAGACATGTATTACAAAATCTGGTATTGTGAAAAATCAAAATTATTATCAATGACCCGAATAGCAGACATATTAGGTGTACCACCAGGATTAGAAGGTTTGCATGATACAATCATGAAAGAGCAAATGCGACATGATGCATTTCGTAATCTACTTAGACATGTCCT
>CAZXKW010000095.1:0-3907 GCA_964641565.1 uncultured Candidatus Peribacteria bacterium | reverse complement strand
AATACCCGACTGAGCAGGTTCAGAGTTAACCAACTTCTGCTTAAGCCAATCAACCGTCTCCTCAAAACTTTTACCTTGCCATTGCAAAAACTCCCTTAGAAGTAGAATAGCTTCAGATGGTATTCCCTTAGCTGCGCATTCTTTTTCCACTCCTTCAACCCCAATTTTATCAAATTTATCAATGGTTCTTAGAGCTTCAGTATGAAGGTTGTCAGGCACTCCAGCACAAGAAACAATACCTTTCAAAATACCTCGGTGATTGATGTTGAGAATAAAATCATCAAAACCAAATGTCCTCATACCGGTATATAGCAATGCCAATATTTCAGCATCAGCTACGGGATGCGTAGTACCAACAATGTCAGCATCACATTGATAAAATTCACGTTCTCTTCCTTTACGAGGAGCATCGGCTCGCCACACCTTGGCGATTTGATAACGCTTAAAAGGAAATTTCAATTCATTTTGATGCTGCACCACGACACGAGCCAGAGGTACGGTTTGATCAGAACGTAAAGTTACCTTTCGGCCGCCATTATCTTCAAAACGATACATTAACTTTTCATCTTCGCCCATTTTCCCCAAGAAAATCTCCTCATATTCTAATGCTGGCGTATCCAGTTCCCCGTAACCGAAAGATTCGAAGGTACGACGCCACGTATCCATCAAATAGCGACGTAAATACATTTGCTGGGGTAGATAATCTGCAAACCCCTGTAAAATTTTTGCTTCAATCATATAAGTAAATTATTGAACAACAATCGTGCCCACCATTTCTGGATGAAACGTACAATGATAATTGTAAGTTCCAGTTTGATTGAACGTGTGACTAAATGTTTCATTTTGGCCCAAGGTACCAGAATCAAAGGCCACAGCTGCTTCGGCTTGAGTAGTGATTGTATGGGGAGCCGTGTCCATATTTTTCCAAACCACTCTATCGCCGAGATTAATCGTAATTGCTGGTGGATTGTAGCGAAATCCTTGGATAGAGATATTAATTGTTTGCGCTGCTGGTGTGGAACTAGCCACTACATTAGGTAATGGATCGCTTGTACTTCCTCCAAAGGGAGCATAGTTGTTTTGTTTGATGATCAAAATTCGGTACATCATCTCTGCTACATCAGCTCTTTTCATCCCCAATCCTGTACCATAACGGTTACCATTCGCGGTCACTAAATTTTTAAGTACTGAGAAATAGATATAAGGAGCCAAGTCTAAAGTTTGCGGTGCATCTAAAAAGTAATAATTACTAGGTGGATCTGGTAGTAGATTATTAATTTTAAGCAGCATTTTAGCTGCTTCACCACGAGTCACAATTGCTTCTGGACGAAAACTTCCATCAGCATATCCTTTGACAGCTCCAGTGGTTTGGGCCCAGTTAATAAATTGTTTCAAAGGATGATTGGCAGCGACATCAGGAAAAGATGACACCTGTCCCGCAAAACTATTAGTAGCAATACTGGCACCATTGGCAGCAATCTTCAGTATTTCTGCACGAGTGACTACACCATCGGGTCGAAACAATCCATCCGGATAGCCATTGATGATAGTACGATCCTTTAAATATTGAATCGCTTGATAATTGGGATGGGAAACTGAGACATCAAGAAAATTAGCAGCCGCATGCACTGGCACTACTTGGCCAAAAGCGAGTAGCAAAACCACCGTCCATCGAGACCAGTGCTGAAGCATAAATTATCATTTAAAGACAAAGTGATAGTAGGAAACTCACAATCGGTTGTCTAGCAGCAAAACCCTTTACAAACCTGAGCAAACATATTAATTTGCCCTCGCCATCGAATATGATGCACGTAGCTCAGTTGGTTAGAGCGTTGGGTTGTGGTCCCAAAGGTCGTGGGTTCGAGCCCCATCGTGCGTCCCAACGAGTCCATGAACCTTTATGGTTCAGGGCGAGTCTTATTTGTTATCCGTGATTACTTATTCCTTTTTTACTGACTATGGGACACGAAGAGATGACGAATGACAAATAACGAATGAAAATAGGGATAAGCGATGAGGAGTAAGGGTATTTCATCTTCTTCATTTGCTTTTTTGAGGGAATCCCTTTATATACATGGAGTAATCAAGCTCTCTATTTCTCATGGCCAAAAATCTTGTCATTGTAGAGTCACCTGCCAAAGCACAGACTATTAGTAAATATTTAGGAAAAGAGTATGTGGTCCGCGCTTCTTTTGGGCATATTCGTGATTTACCCAAATCAAAACTGGGAGTAGATCCTGAACATAATTTTGAACCCACCTATGTAGTTTCTAAAGAGGCTCGAACGCAAAAAGCAGTCAAAGATTTGAAGGATCAACTCAAAACGGCAGACACAGTCTGGATCGCAACAGATCCGGATCGAGAAGGAGAAGCTATTGGTTGGCATTTGACCCAGGCCTTGCCTATTAAAAAATCCCAAGATGTGCATCGAGTCAGCTTTCATGAAATTACCAAAGAAGCAATATTGGACGCACTCAAACATCCTACCGAAATCAATGTAGACCTCGTTGACGCTCAACAAGCCCGTCGTGTTTTAGACCGGATAGTTGGTTATGAACTTTCGCCATTGCTCTGGCAAAAAATCCGTTATGGCTTGTCTGCAGGACGCGTGCAATCAGTAGCTGTCCGCTTAATTGTTGAAAGAGAACGTGAAATTAGAGCTTTTACTCCTGAAGAAAGCTGGACTATTACCGGCCAGTTCCAAACAAAAGAACGAGCAAATTTTCAAGCACAACTAAGCCAAGTAGACGGTGAAAAGTTGCTAATGAAAGTACAAATCGACAGTGATAAAGTGTTGGCATCTTTAGCCAACCTTCCATATCCAGGACAAGTAGAGAATGTCACTGAAAAAGAAAAAAATCGCTACCCAGCACCTCCGTTCATTACATCTACCCTGCAACAGGAAGCATCACGCAAGTTAGGCTTCTCCGTAAAACAAACCATGGCAGTTGCCCAACAGCTCTACGAGGGTGTGGACCTGCCAGAAGGCCGTATGGGTCTCATCACCTATATGCGTACTGATTCAGTCAACTTGGCACAAAGTGCTCTTCAAGATATTAGGAAATTGATCTCGACCAATTATGGGGCCAATTTTTTACCTGATAGCACTCGCAATTTCAAAAGCAAGAAGTCTGCTCAAGAAGCCCATGAAGCCATTCGTCCAGTACAAGTACAACTGACACCAGAAAAAGTAGATCAAATGAATATTTTACGTGCTGACCAACTAGCACTCTATCGCTTAATTTGGCAAAGGACAGTAGCTTGCCAAATGGCTGAAGCTAAGATCAAACAAGTCAGTGCTGATATCAAAGTAGCAGCTAGTAGTCATCAATATACTTTTCATGCAACAGGCCAAGTAATCACCTTCCCAGGATTCATCAAAGTATATATTGAAGATTTCGATGCTGAAGATGAGAATGCAGACGCTGAAAGTATTTTACCCCCGGTAAAAAATGGCGATAGTGTTGATCTCAGCAAATTACTTCCTGAACAACACTTCACCAAACCACCCGCACGTTATACTGAGTCAAGCTTAGTAAAAAAATTAGAATACGAAGGTATTGGTCGTCCTAGTACTTATGCCCCAACAATTTCTACTATTATTGCACGCGGTTATGTAGAAAAAGACGGGAAAGCACTTGTTCCAACTGATACAGCTGAAGTGGTAAATGACTTTTTGGTAAAATTCTTCGACCAATATATCAATGTTCACTTCACGGCTGAAATGGAAGAAAAGTTGGATCAAATTGCTGAAGGTAAACAAAAATGGACCAAGGTTGTGGGTGAATATTATCGACCGCTCCATCAACAAATCGCTGAGAAAAAAGAACATATCGAAAAAGCTGATGTAGTCAGTGAACAAACCGATCAAATCTGTGACGTTTGTGGATCACCGATGGTGATCAAG
>CAZXKW010000094.1:2754-3915 GCA_964641565.1 uncultured Candidatus Peribacteria bacterium | reverse complement strand
CATTACGAGCTCAAGCTTTGTTCACCCTTGATCGGGACTATGTTGTCAAAGATGGGGAGGTGATTATTGTTGATGAGTTCACTGGGCGCTTGATGCCGGGTAGACGTTTTTCTGAAGGTCTCCATCAGGCTTTGGAGGCTAAAGAAAATGTTGAGGTGAAGCAGGAGAGTAAAACCTTGGCTACAATCACTTTCCAAAACTACTTTAAGCTGTATCAGAAATTAGCTGGTATGACCGGTACGGCTGCTACTGAAGCAGAAGAGTTTGAATCTATTTATAATTTGCCAGTAGTATCTATCCCTACCCATCGAGATATTCAACGTATTGATGCTGCTGATCGTGTTTATAAAAATGAAAGAGGTAAGTTTCAAGCTGTAGTCAAAGAAATTAAAGCTCGTTATCAAAAGGGCCAGCCAGTGCTCGTAGGTACTATTTCTATTGAAAAATCAGAATATTTGAGCAAGCTTTTGCATGCAGAGAATGTTCCCCATCAAGTATTGAATGCTAAATTCCATGAGAAAGAAGCAGAAATTATTGCTTTAGCTGGTCGTGTAGGTGCTGTTACTATTGCTACGAACATGGCTGGTCGCGGTACCGATATTCAATTGGGTGAAGGCGTTGCTGAGCTTGGCGGACTGCATGTTTTGGGTACGGAACGTCATGAGTCACGCCGTATTGATAACCAGCTCCGTGGTCGTTCTGGTCGTCAGGGGGATGCTGGTAGTAGTCAATTCTATGTCTCAATGGAAGATGATTTGATGCGTCTTTTTGCTGGTGATCGGATCAAATCTTTGATGGAGCGACTGAATATTCCTGATGATCAAGAGATTGAGAATAAGGTGATGGCTTACTCTATAGAGAGTGCTCAAAAGAGAGTAGAGGGGCGTAACTTTGATATTCGTAAACATGTATTGCAGTATGACAATGTGATGAATTATCACCGTAATTTAATTTACTCTCGTCGCAAACAAATCCTGCAATCAACTGAATTGCGCAGCGAGATCCGTGAGATGATCAGAACTGAGATCATTAATCTTATTCGAGTACATACTGATGTGGAGACTGACCAAGTTGATTTATCCGCACTCAACGAAGCATTGAATGGTATTTTTACTTTGCCCAAAGATATTTTTGCTGCTATGCCTGCGGAAGTTGTCGATG
>CAZXKW010000094.1:0-2744 GCA_964641565.1 uncultured Candidatus Peribacteria bacterium | reverse complement strand
TTAATGATGCATATATCGCAGCTTATGAAGAAAAAATTAAAAAGGCTCCAAGTGAAGAGGCTATGCAAATGTTAGAGCGCTTCGTTTACCTGAGAAGTATCGATACTTTATGGATGGACCATCTTGATCATATGCAGTACTTGCGTGAAAAGGTAGCGCTCAAGGCTTATGGCCAAAGAGATCCTTTGGTGGAATACAAGCAGGAAGCATATTTGGCTATGCAAAGATTATTAGCCATGATTCATGCTTCCGTAGTGAATACTGTCTACAAAGTGGAATTTGCACCTCAAATGCAACAAGCTCCAGCTCCTCAAGAAGTGGTGACTAATCAAGCAGAAATTGAAGCTGAGGCAACAACTAGTGCTCTTTCACCTAAAAAACCAACTGCCATCAGCAAACAGGCGAAGCCTATTGACCGCAATGCACTTTGTCCTTGTGGTAGTGGCAAGAAGTACAAAAAGTGTCATGGGAAATAGGTTTATCTGATTGATAGACGAGGGGGAGTGGTACTGTTAGATTATTTGGCAGAATTAAACTCTCTTCCATGCGTAACCCACATCTTGATGCTGCACAGGTAGATTACATTACTAGCGTAGAATCTAATTGCAGAATAGCAAGGGGTAAAAAGTTAGAGGAGGCCCTGCGTATTAGTTTTGAAGCTTTCCAAAGTGAGGTCCAAAAATTATTGGCAGAGATGTTTGTACGTAAGCATTCAGGGGGGCTTCCATTTGTTGAACTTTCAGCTCGAGAGGTTGGTATTCTCGATAGATATATGATGGGACCAAGCATGTATACTCGATGGACTGAGGTTCATGGTGAGAATCGTGATATAAAAGGAAGAAGTTTAGCATCAGCTTATGCTCATTTTCGATCAGGGAATGTTCCTGGAACAGAAATTGTGCCCGCTGAAGCTTTTGATGAGGCTATCAATATTATATATGATGATCTTTTTGCGCACGCAATTAGTCGTGGGGTGGTCACTAATCCCGATCAGACTATATGTGTTTTTTTGTGGAGAGCCGCATGTTCTGCAATTGAAAGTGCTTATCGCAGTAACTTTCGTCATGCTCTGCACCTTGGGGTTTCACGTAATGAACACACGGGAAATTCAAGCGCTTACTATGTAGGTGATGGGTTAGATAAAGCTCTGGATTCTAATACTGATGTTTTACTTGTGGATCCAATGTTTGCAACAGGAGGGACTATGCAATTAGCGATAGATCACCTGCATAAGCTGGGTGTGCCAATGGAAAGAATGAGTATTGCGTCAGTAATATCTGCTGCACCTGGGGTTGCGCGAGTTTTAAGTGCTTACCCAATTAAGCATGCCATTGTTGGTAAAAGTGACGGATCACTTAATGAACATGTATTCATTGCTGAACCTGGAGCCGGTGATGCAGGTGACAAGGCTGCTCGCGCCTTTACTGTCGAGAAACAAGCTAACTGGCTTAAATTAGGTATGATGGGTCAAAGAGATGCTATTGCATTTGTTGAAAGGATGGAAAAAACGATTGGGAAAGCTGCATAGTCTGTTCATGTGTGGCTTTTTGTTGTAACCTAGTGGCGACTTAGTAAGTGAACGTTTATTTCTTCTTATGTCTCGTTTTCAATCTTTACTTGTAGGTAGTTTGGTTTTGGGGCAAATAGTCATGCCTTCTGTTGCTTTTGCCTCTTCAGGTAAGAATTCTAGATATACTAAGACTACTAATTTTAGTTTGCCAACCAATTTCTTTTTGCCAGCTACTACGAGACCAGTAGCCACATCAAATCCAACTCCATCGTCTCGCCCTGTAGTAACACCTACTCCAACGCCTACGCCAAGGGCAAGTGCTACAACGAGACCTGCATCCACACAATATATTTTGCCTGTCATCGTTACTTTTCAGCCAGTAACAAGTCCTTCAGTAGTACCTTCAAATACTCCCTCGCCACAGCCTACTCTTGTGCCAGCTGTTTCTGCTTCACCCTTAGCTACTCAGGCTCCGAGTAAGCAATCAGTTTTACCTCAAGACAAAAAAGATACTATCAAGGTATATTTCAGTAGCATGCAAAATAAGCTAGATGATCTCATTGATAAATTGAGTAATTTGGCTGCTCGTATGGATACTAAAGTTGCTGAACTGAAAACTAAATCAATTAGTACGGTCTCTATTGAGAAAGCGCTTAATGCTGCTAAGAATAAAATTGCGCAGGCTAAATCAGATTTAGCTCAAGCTGCTACGAAAATAGAAGAAATGCTTGTGAGTAGTGATCGTAAGGCTGCATTTGAATCTCTTAAAGTTGTGGTATTAAATGTTCAAGATAATCTGAAAGTGGCGCATGAATTGTTAACTGAAGGAGCTAATCAACTAAAAGCTGCTTATAGTGCTAATCAGTAGGGTATGAAGTGGTCTTTGGTTAGCGTTTGTTTTACAGGCATGTTGGTACTATCAAGTTGTTCTAATACGAGATTAGAACCTGTACAGACCTCGTTTTCACCGGCACCCTCGATTAAGCCATCAGCAACTATTTCTTCTGAAGAAGATGTTGATTTGGATGTTCTTAATAAGCCACTGCCTGAATTAGATGAGATTGAGGCTTTATTGGATGAATATAGTGGTACTGATGTAAATTGAGAATTGCGAATTTTAGGCCTCTAGTTTCAGGCATCAGGCTTCGAAAGCCTCAAGCTTCATAACTCTTCCCAACGGGCCCCCTTCGGGGCAACTTTCCTCTTTCAACTTACCCAGCTATGCTATGTTTGC
>CAZXKW010000093.1:0-3944 GCA_964641565.1 uncultured Candidatus Peribacteria bacterium | reverse complement strand
GAATCTTTGTATGAACAGATCATAGGATCTACAATTTGCAACTAGTTCATGCACATGAGCGCTGTATTCTTGTAAACAACTGTTAAGGTCTATATTGGCTTGGATTAAGCCTTCTACAGCTTGAGGGTTTGTTGATCTTGCCATTATTGCTCTCAATGCTTGGCGTGCAGGAGCTGTTGCATAAAGCATCATTTCACGATCACTATCTCGGTGTTCATGCATTTCAGCTTGATGTTTTTCCTGAATACAGCTGGCACGTGTTATAACAGCTAATCCAATAGCGGCCATGATTCCTCCTGCCTGACCTAAGGTTACGTTTTTAAGTGGATTATATCTGGCTATTCTTTTTGTGCGTGGGAGATCGTGGCGGACTGATTCTATAGAAGTGCTCATGTGTAGTAGTAAAGATCTTAACTATAGGCTGTTTTTGGCGTCTTTATAAACTTGCCACTTGGTAATCATTAGAGCTCCAATGCCAGCTGTGACTACGAGGAGATGAACTATTTCACCTAAAATAGGCAGTGAGCCTAGAATAGTTAAGGTGAGTGTACTAGCCAGTAATATCAGAGCTACTAGCCAAGAACGCTTGTTTTCGAGCCAATTCTGTCTGGCAATGTTTTTGGTAATCCAGAATATTACTCCTAGCGGAGCTAACCATAAGCTGATAGCGGTGACTACAATGAGTAATAATGATAATGGAATTCCTATTATGGTGACTGCTAAAAAGATACTTGCTAATGCTAAACTACCAATACTCACTATGCCCATGAGGAAATTGAAGAAAATATTTTTACCAAAGGTATCAGCATAGCGAGCGGTGAGCTTCGGAAAGAGCGAGATAAATAGTAATGCCAATAACCAATAAGAAATCGCATTGGCGATTTGCTTCCCCCAAAAATAACTATCCTGATACCATGGCAAAGCTTCTTCGCTGGGTAAATTAACTTGTTGACCCTGAATAATTGCTTCAGGTTTTTTTTGGAGTGTTTCACTACTAATGTATTTGAAGTCGCCTTGAACCAATGCTTTTTGATCTAACCGTATACTACGGGCATCTACTTTAGCTGAGCCTTTGATCGAGCCATTGAGGTAGAATGTTCCGACATCAGCATAGACATTGCCATTGACTGTACCATTGCTAATTAGTGAGCCTGTGAATACTTGGATATTTCCTTTCACTAAACCATCGATGTGAATTTCACCACTGGCGGCTCGAATATTTTTACCAACAATACCTTTATCTTGGATATCCAGTGTACCACCAGCCATGATGACATCACCATCTATTTGGCCATTGATAGTAACATCACCACTGATAATGATGAGGTCGCCTTTTACTAGTCCTGCTATCTGAGCCCTTCCACTTACAATCAGTAAATTATCAGGGGCAATTGTGTCTTTGCTCAAGAAATAATTCTGGCCACTATAAAGTTCCGCAGCTTCTGCAGAATGCAAAGGAACTAACAGTGCTGGCAGGCTCAATACTAAAAAGAGATATTTTTTCATCGTAAGATTTAAGCAAACATAGCATAGCTGGGTAAGTTGAAAGAGGAAAGTTGCCCCGAAGGGGGCCAGCTGGGCAGAATTATGAAGCTTGATGCCTGAGGCCTGAAATTCGCACTTCGCAATTCTCAATTCACAATTTATATTCTTTATTTGTTCCTCCGGCTGCTCTGAGCTATGATGCTGCTGTTTTACCCCCTTCGTATGAATTTTAGTAGTAGTCAGATTAAACTCTTTTCCATTGTGGGTGGGATTTTGGTGGTGCTTTTTTTGGTATTTTTAGTATTTGGTCGCGGACCAGGGGCCGAGAAGCAAACTATATCCCTTAAAATATGGGGTGTAGGTGATACTCAAGCAGACATGCAGCCGGTGATTGGAGATTTTATCAATTATGCGAAATCAGTTCCTCAGTTTGAAGGGGTTACTTTTGATATTCAATATCGGGAATGGCGTGAGGATGAGTATGAACGCTTATTGCTCGATCAGTTAGCTGAAGGTGATGGTCCTGATATTATGTTTATTCATAATACTTGGTTGCCGAAATATTATAAGAAGTTACTACCGTTGCCAGCTGACCAAATGACTTTAGACCAATTTAGAGAGCAGTTTGTTCCAGTCACTGCTACTGATTTGATTTATGACCGCAAAATTTATGCTCTACCTCATTATGTAGATACTTTGGCTCTTTATTACAATACACAGCAATTTCAATCTGGTAATAGTAATAGTTCGCGACCGTCTACTAGCTGGACTAATTTCAAAAATCAAGTGGCGGCCATGACTAACAAGAATGGTTCTAGTATTAGCCGTAGTGGCTCAGCATTGGGAACAGCGAAGAATATCAAATATGCTACTGATATTCTTTATACTTATATCTTACAAAGAAATGGCAAAGTGTGTCGTGATGAAACCTGTAATGCAGTGATGCTCTCTGATAACCGTGAAGTTCGAGACGCGCTAGAAGAATATGTTAGTTATAGTGACCCCACTTCAGCTAACTATGTGTGGGATAGTGATTATTTGAAAGGGTTAGAAAATAATAATATCTTTCAGGATATTGATGCTTTTATCCGTGGTAGAGTGAGCTCATTCTTTGGCTATGCTAGTGATTATGATCAGATCGTTACTTTAGGTAAAGTGAATAATTTGAAATTTGATGTTGCTGAAATCCCCCAAAGCGATGAAGCTGTTGCTAATAATGAGAAGGTCGCTTTTGCTAATTACTGGGCACCAGCGGTCTCTAAGGATAGTAAGCAACCTCAACTCGCTTGGGACTTTATTAAGTTTATGACGAGTAAGGTTACTTTAGGTAGTTATTATGAACGTCATCCTCGTCCACCTAGTCGTGAGGATATGATCGATACTGGATCAGAGAATCCTTTGCGAGTATTTCATCGCCAGGCTAAGTTTGCTGCTAGTTTGGTACTATTTGATAAATTTGCCTTTGATGCTGCATTCGCTGATGGTATTGAGCAAGTGGCTATCAAATCTAGCACTAGTTTTAATACTTTAAGAAAGCTAGAAAATGATCTCAATGCTATTATTGCCCCCTACTTTCAAGTCTTAGGGGATGAGGTTACTGATGGAAATGATGATCAAGGTAATTGACTTAGGGTAAATAAATATAGTAGTATGTAATGACATAACAAAAATTGCATGTCTAAATTATCTGCTAGTTCACAAAATCAGTCTGTTGATTCATTGAATCACATGACATCTAGAAAGGGGGTGAGCACTATGAAACGTCTCACTCAAGGTCTGCTTGGAGTGGCTCTCATGCTTACACCTCGTGCAGTATTCGCTGCCGCAGGTCGTGGCACCGGTTTAGGTACTAACACTTTACCTTTACCAGATAACCTTCCAGCACAAACCAGCTTCCTCGATTTGTTGACATTTATTATCAACTTTATTCTTGGTTTCGTCGGTACTATCGCTGTACTTATGTTGATTTGGGGTGGCTTCCGCTATCTTACTTCATCTGGTAAATCTGATGCTACTAAAGATGCTAAAAATACCATTGTTTATGCAATTATCGGTATCGTAATCATCTTGTTGTCATACGCAATTGTGAATACTCTTACAACTAGCTTAGCTGGTCGTTAGACATGAATTTTGAGCAAAGACCTGGCTACTAGTATATAGTGTGCCAGGTCTTGTCTTATTTTACCTTTGATTTCTGCCTTTATGTTGGGGTGGATCTATCTACAAATCGCACGCACTAATGGTTTTACTACCCAGGGTTTTACTAGACCTTCAGGTTTGTCTTCAGAGGTAAATTTTACTGTGCTCTTTGGTACAATTTTTAATTGGTTCCTTGGTTTTGTTGGTACATTAGCTTTTTTGATGTTTGTATGGGCAGGTTTTTCTTACATGACATCTCGTGGGCAAGGCGAAAAACTAAAAAAGGCAAAGACAATTATGATCTATGCTCTAACAGGCAT
>CAZXKW010000092.1:0-3946 GCA_964641565.1 uncultured Candidatus Peribacteria bacterium | reverse complement strand
CCTGATAGAATGTAATTCAGAAGTCAGAATGCAGAATTTTTAAGTATAAATTGAGGCATTAGGCCTCGGGCTCCTGGCCTTAAACTTCTCCCAAGCTGCATGTCAGCCGGATCCTTCAGCTCCACTTCGTTTCGTTCAGGATGAATTGATTGGTAAGTCCAAAATGCCTCCCTGATTGAGAGACTCTCCACTTTTCCCAAAGGGACCCCTTCGGGGCAACACTCAATATATTAAGTTTATTCTATGAAAAAGCTATTACTAGCAATTATCACCATACTTTTATTGACGAATGTAAGCGTTGCTCACGCATTTTCTACTGTTGCGCCTAGTGTATCTGCTTGGCTTCCTTCCTGGGATTTTGAGAAAGGGAAAAAAACGATTGAGAACTATCCTCATTTGTTCAATGAGATTAGTCCCTTTTGGTATTTTTTAAATGATGATGGTTCTATCGGTGTCAGTACAGGGGGGGAGAATCAAGAGTTTGTGAATCAACTTCATGGCTTGGGTATTAAAGTGATTCCTAGTATTACTAATAGTTTCAAGGACGATCGAGCAAGCGCGGTGATGGCTGATGATGCTAAACGAAAAGATTTTGTTAAAAGAGTAATGAGTTTGGTGAAGAAATTTAACTACGATGGGTTTGATATTGATTTCGAAGGCTTAAAATTATCTAATAAAGAAAATTTTGTTGCGCTGCTTAACTTACTAGCTACTGAACTACATAAAGAAAATAAGTTTTTGACTGTAGCTGTACAGGCAAAATCAGCTGATCCTGGACCTTGGGAAACTGTACAAGCTCAGGATTGGAAGAAGATTGCTCAAGCTGTCGATCGATTTCGGATTATGGCTTATGATGAACATTATAGTGGTAGCACTACTGCTGGGGCGATCTCATCTAAGCCTTGGATGCAGACCATTCTTGATTTTGCTAAGACTCAGGTACCAGCAGAAAAGCTAATCATTGGTATGCCGATGTATGGCTACAACTGGGGAGAGCATGAGAAGACTTATGCCGTAACTTTTGATGACGTCGAGTATCTTCTTAAGAAATTTAAGCCGGCTATTCAATGGCATGAGCAAGATAAAGAACCATTCTTTACCTATGTGAAGCCTGCAGCCAAGGCAGGTGAGCCTGATGATAACCGTACAGTCTACTTTCAAAATAAACAAAGCATCAGTGAAAAATGGACTATTACTAGTCAATATCCTGTGAGTGGGGTAGTTTTCTGGCGGTTGGGTGGGGAAGATAAAAGTATTTGGCCATACTTACAAGAACAAAAAAAGGCATTGTTAAAGACTGGGAGCTTTGCTGATGTGAATAGTGATCACTGGGCTTATAAATATATTCAAGCTCTCCGTGCTAATGACCTGAGTCAAGGAGTTAATAATCAATTCTTTCCTGAAAAAGAGCTTAGTCGAGCTGAAGCTTTGAAAATAGTGCTCAAAGCTGGTCAGATACCTGCTACTAGTTTACCTGCCGTGGCTGCCTTCAAAGATGTTCCAGCTAAGGAATGGTTTAGCTCCGTAGTAGCAACTGCACGTACTAGGGGGATCGTTAGTGGTCAAGGTGAAAACTTCTTTCCTTATCGGTCTTTGACACGGTCTGAGGCTGTAAAGATTATTCAGAAGGCTTATGGGCTGAAAGCACCAAAGACTATTGATCGTCCTAACGATATTATTTCGCGAGCGGAGTTTGCAAAGCTAGTGGCAATTAGCTTTCGATTAGTCTAGTATCTTGCTGATTTTTCTCGCTCTCTTTGTATGAAAACACCTCAAAAGTTTATTGTAGTTACCGGAGGGGTCTGTTCAGGTTTAGGTAAGGGAATTTCTGCAGCCTCGCTTGGCACAATTTTGCAAGGGATGGGATACAGTGTTTTTCCTATGAAGTTTGATCCTTATCTGAATGTTGATCCTGGGACTATGAATCCTTTTCGACATGGAGAGGTGTTTGTGACTGATGATGGTGCTGAGACGGACTTGGATTTGGGCCATTATGAGCGATTCCTGAATATTTCTCTCAACAAATATTCATCAGTTTCTGCTGGGCAAATTTACACTAAAATTCTCACTAAAGAGCGCAAAGGGGAATATTTGGGTAAAGATGTGCAAATTATTCCACATGTGACAGATGCCATTAAAGAAAGAATTATTGAAGCTGCAGAGAATAGCAAAGCTGATATCGTGACTGTTGAGATTGGTGGGACAGTTGGCGACATTGAGGCCGAGCCTTTTTTGGAGGCGATTCGGCAATTGGGTGAGGATGTGGGGCGCGATAATATTTACTTCGTTCATGTCGTCTTAGTGCCATATCTCATGGCTTCTAAAGAGCTGAAAACAAAACCTGCTCAAGCATCCGTTCGTGAGCTGCGTCGTATTGGACTACGCCCCAATATGATTATTGCTCGTGCGGATTATGATTTGCCTAGCGATATCTTGAAGAAAATTGCTTTTTTCTCAGGAGTGCCTGAGCAGTCTGTGATTCCTGCTGTCACGGCAGAATCAATTTATGATGTTCCTTTGGGATTTGAAAAGTACGATGTGGGACTCACATTGACCCAATATTTCGGATTGTCATACAAAGAACCCAATCTAAAACGTTGGATACAGTTGCAGGAAGCTCGAAAGAAAAGTAAGAAAGTAAAAAAGATTGGGCTGATCACGAAATATGTAGGCTTTAATGATGCTTACTTTAGTGTATTGGAAGCTATTCGGTCGGCTGCTTGGTCAGTCGGGGTTAAGGCAGAAATCATTGGCATTGATGCGCAGCAAATTGTTGATGAAGGAGATCGTGTGTTGAAAGATCTAGACGCAATCGTCGTGCCTGGTGGTTATGGTCAACGGGGAACAGAAGGAAAGATTTTGGCAGCGAAATATGCTCGTGAGCATAAAGTGCCTTATTTGGGCTTATGCTTGGGGATGCAAATGATGGTAATTGAAGCGGCTAGAAACCTTTTAGGGCTCAAGAGTGCTACATCTGAGGAATTTGTTCCTGATGCTAAGGACTTGGTGATTCATTTGATGGCTTCACAGAAGGGGGTTACGGACAAAGGTGGTACGAATAGATTGGGCTTGTATGAATGTGACTTAGCTCCCAAAACTAAAACTGCTGAGGCGTATGGCCAGAAGAAAGTTCATGAACGGCATCGTCATCGCTATGAGTTTAATAATGATTATCGGCAGAAATTAGAAAAAGCTGGTATGATCATGGCCGGAGTTAATCAAGAATTAGATTTAGTTGAAATTGTCGAGATCAAAGATCATCCTTTTATGGTCGGCTCTCAATTTCATCCTGAATTTCTCTCTCGACCGGCAATTCCGCATCCTTTATTTAAAGCTTTACTAGAAGCAACATTATAATCGGTATTTATGGCAATATTTTGTGACTACGCACAAGTAACAGTAGAGGCAGGTAAAGGAGGAAATGGTCTGATTGCTTTTCGACGTGAAAAATTCATTCCACTTGGCGGGCCGGATGGTGGTAATGGAGGGAAAGGCGGTGCTGTTTATTTTCAAGCTAGTGATGATGTAAATACTTTGAGTGATTTCCGTACCTATAAATTTTTTAAAGCTACAGATGGTGGGCCAGGAGGGGGCAATAATCGTACAGGTGCTGATGGTGATGATTTGATCTTGCCAATAGCAGTGGGGACTGTAGTGAAAGAGAATGGGGTAGTGATTGCGGATTTGTCACAACCAGGGCAGTTGGTATTGATTGCTGCCGGTGGCCGCGGTGGATATGGTAATGCCCATTTTGTTTCTGCAGTAAGACAAGCACCTCAATTTGCAGAATTAGGAGAAGATGGTGAGAGGAAGGAGCTAGAACTAGAGTTGAAACTTATTGCTGACGTGGGACTAGTCGGCTATCCATCCGTAGGTAAATCAACTTTGATTTCAGTCATATCCAATGCTAAACCAAAGATTGCTGATTATCCTTTTACTACTCTAA
>CAZXKW010000091.1:0-3954 GCA_964641565.1 uncultured Candidatus Peribacteria bacterium | reverse complement strand
AAAGTACTCCAGCTATCTATGACTGCTTGTAATGTGTTGGCTTGAGCTAAATCTTCATAAAGTATTCGCGGTGCAGAGCGTAGAAAGCTAGCCACAGCAGGTTGGGCTGCTCCTTTGAAACCACTAATAATTTCAGATTGAATTGCAACTTTTATATCGTTAGCTATCGCATTTGTTAAATCCTGTATATATATTTCCAAATCTTTTCTAAAGCTATCTATAGCTGCATATAGTTTTCCTAGGTTATCAACTTCACTATCTCCATTGTCAATTTTGAAATCTAATTCTACTATTCTTCCAAAAATGGCTTCAATTCTGTCGTTTCCTCGGAAAAAGTATTCGCAATTATTCCGAAAGCGTCTTACTAATTTACAATATTGCTGCCAGCCTTTGCGCTGTACATTTGCAGGGTATTGAGTGTCTATGCCCAACAATCTGGCTCGCACTTTTTCTGCAGTTGTTTCTTCGGGTAATCGCATAATTATTAAACTCAAAAAATGATTTTCCTATCTAAACTAGGAAAATCCATTATAACGTACTCGCGAATGGGGTCAATTATTAAGTCTCCTTAAGGCAATTTAGCGAATCGACTCAGAACTACTCAGCCATTCCAGGATATTGCGATCGTCAGTTTGGATTTTGCTTGGATCGGTTTGTGTAATTGCTTTTGGTGGCAATTTTTGCCAGACATGATAGAGCTCTGGGCTGGTAGAGATGAGTTGATTTTGCTCATTCGTAAGGTTTTCAGGCCATGGTTGATTACGGCCGATGAGGAGGCTATTGTAGCCGCCATTTGTATCTATGCTGTAGAGATACTGATAATGCGGGGCCATGGTAGCTAGTAAGTAACCATCTAATGCTGACTGTGGCGCATTGTGAGCGACGTTGATAGCCAAGGTGCCGTTACTGGTTAGGTGGTCTCTAATTAAGCTAAAAAACTCTGTTGTGCTGAGATGAATAGGTAGATTGAGATTATGGTATGTGTCTAAGACTATTAGATCGTATTTCTCAGATGTATGTGCTAAATAGTTTCTTGCTTCTTCGGTGATAATTTTTGTATTTGGGTTTTGGGTGGTGTTAAAAAATTGTTTTCCAACCTCCACTACCAATGGATCAATTTCAATCCCGGTAATTTTCATGTCAGGAAAATACTGATTGAAGAGATTACTAATATTACCTCCTGCTACGCCGAGGATAAGGGTGCTTTTGGTGGGGATTTGTGCAGGGACAGCAATAGCATAGTCCCAATAATTATGTGTAATAGTGCTATCTGCCATTTTGATTGAGTGCACGGCTCTGGGGTCGTCAATTTGGAGAAAGCGATTACCAAAACGTTCGTATACACGTACAAAACTATAGCTTGATTCACCCGAGTAAATAGTATTGGCACTACTGACAAAAACAGGAGCAAACCAGATCATGATCAGCGTAATAATTGTGAATAGCTGTAATGATTTTCTCTTTAATCCTAGACTGGCGGTAAAAAACAATATAGCGGCACAAATTAATATAGTTCTAAGTGTGCCGATGAGCGGTAGCCCTACAAGAACAGGTAAAAAGGTTCCTAATAGACAACCAATAGTGGATACAGCTGACAGTCTACCAGCTTCACTGCCTAAATTTTTTTGATTTTTGCTTAAGAGTTTGAGTATATAGGGGGATATCATTCCAAAAATAGTACAGGGCACAAAATAGATGAGAATGGCAGCCAAGAGTGATAATCCGAATACTGCTGTAGATGGAAATGTTAATGTAGCTCGTAAGATGCTTGTACTAAACCAGGGCATAGAAGCTGTCCATACAGCTGCAGCAAAAATCAAATAATAAAGTTTATTTGCTGTAGGTGATCTATCTGCAAATTTCCCTCCCCAGTAATAACCTAGTGACAATGCTAGTAGCACAACACCAATAATATTAGCCCAAACAAAAAGGGATGTTCCAAAGTAAGGGGCTAGTATTCTCGAAGCAGTCATTTCTACGGTCATTAAACATATTCCACAAATAAAAGTGGTCCATAGCAAAAAGCCGGTTTTAGGCTCGCTAGAAAGGTTTTTTAGTTTTGCTGTTGCCATTGAATTGTAGTAGTTAAACATATCGAAAGTACGATTGTATACTACAATTCTTACCGGCAATGTGCTATCTTTCCCACGTGACTCTTCTTTGTTTTCGCGGTCTAAGTACAAGCATTTTTCCTCTACAATACGTGCTCATTGGAATCCGATAGCGTCTTGGCTCCGTGGAGTTCGAGACTGGGGATTCCGCCCTATTATCTTTCAGGGGAACACGTCCTTGTACATCACGCGCTTAGAGGGGTCCTTTTTTAAATTCAGAATTCAGAATTACGAATGCAGAATTGTTGCTCACTGGAGTTGGTTCGATTCAGCTCTGAGCCTATCGACTCTTTGATCGCAAAACTTTTCCCGAAGGGACCCCTTTGGGGCAACTCTCAACTCTCAATTTTCAACTCAACACAGTTAGTTTGGTAGCGTGATATAAGGTTGTTCTTTTTCACTTACTACTACTAACTGATCTTTAACTAGTGTTTTGATAATATCTGTCCATTGATGGCCTTGGATGTCGATGGCTTTGAGCTCGTTCCAGGTCAGTTGTTCTTTTGTTTTTAATGGTTTTAGTGCTAGACTTCGCTAGTATCGTCTAGGATGGGGGAAATGTGATTGTTTTGGGCGCTTAACCGTGAAAGATTGAGTTTGATATGCCTTACATGTTGATTGCAAAGGACAGATATCGCATTGCGGTTTGCCTTTGCATATCTTGGCGCCAAAATCCATTAATGCTTGAAAAAAGTATCGTGAGAATACTTTTTTTTCTTTTGCTTCAGGGGACAGCAGTAGTAGGCTAATTTTTTCTGCTATTTTTTCTCTAGCCAAGAAAGGTAATCCCCAGAAATAACGCAGTAGAATCCGTTCGATATTCGTATCGATGACTACTACTTCTTGCTCAAAGGCAAAAGCTTGAATAGCTGCTGCAGTATATGGACCAATGCCAGGTAGTGCTAATAATTCGTCTTCATTTTGAGGTAATTTGCCGCCGTGAATGGTAACCACTGCCATGGCTAATTTCTGTAAGCGTAATGCTCTAGAATTGTATCCCAGGCCAGACCAAAGTCTCAGCACTTGGGCTGGCGAAGCTTTTGCCAAACTTTTCCAGGTAGGGAATGCCTCTAGCCACGCATGGTACTTGGGAATAACGCGCTCTACTTGAGTTTGCTGCAGCATAAATTCGGAAACACAAATAGCATAGGGGTCTCGAGTCATTCTCCAAGGCAAATGAGTTCGTCCTTCCATTTCAAACCAATGCCAAATCGTTTTAATGAAATTTTTCATAAATACTGAGATCAGCTTCATCATAGCGCTCAAAAGCACATCTACAAGGGTAGCTTAACTAAAATTGACAGGGGTAGCGTAAAGGATCTTAATTGAAACTCATTAATGCTATCACTATGTTGATTACCTTCGTTCGCCATGGAGAAAGTATTAACAACTCTCATAAGCGCCACCACGATACTGATAGTGATTTAAGTGACCTGGGTAGGATACAAGCTCAGCAAATGAAGCTTTTATTTGCAACTAACCCCCACGATGCGATCTTTACTAGTCCTTTGCTACGGGCATACCAAACTGCAACCATTATTCATGGTGATGCTGCTGCTATCATCTCTGACTCCCGTCTCCAAGAAATCAGAAAACCAAGTATCTTGAATAAATTGGCTGAAACAGATAGTGAGTTTCAAGCTATTAAACAAGCCTTGCTCATGCATGGTCATAAACCAGATTGGAAGCATTCTGATGAAGAGAGTTTTTATGATTTTCATCGTCGTATCAAAGATTTTCTTCACTCAATCACCCATACCAATGCTTTAGTTATTACTCATAGTGGTGTCATGCGTATGGTCATAGCTATTGTGAATCATAGTAGTAGCGATGAGCAAACGGT
>CAZXKW010000090.1:0-3988 GCA_964641565.1 uncultured Candidatus Peribacteria bacterium | reverse complement strand
CCATATTAAAGAAATCCTCGATCAATCATATGATCGTATCGCTGAACTGCACGCAGCCAATGAACGTGATGGCAATGCCTTACGCGGAGTTACTACCGGCTTTCGTGAATTGGATCACCACTTATCAGGTTTACAGCCATCAGACTTGATCATATTGGCAGCTCGCCCCTCAATGGGTAAGACGGCACTGGCTCTCAATATTGCTCAAAATGTAGCCAAAAATGCTAATAAAACCGTCGGCGTATTCTCACTTGAAATGTCCAAAGATCAGCTGGTCGAACGTATGTTCTGCTCAATGATGGGGCTTGATTCTTGGAAATTGCGTAATGGCAAACTGACCGATCAAGAACTAAGCAATATCGGCACTGTGATGCAAGATCTCAACAACATTAGTATGTATATAGATGATGCGCCAGACTGTAGCATTATAGATCTCCGTACCAAAGCACGTCGTCTCCAACAAGAACACGGCCTCGATTTATTAGTAATAGATTACTTACAACTCATGAGTAGTAGTAGCCCTACTAAAGATAATAACCAAGTACAAAAAATTTCAGAAATATCACGATCACTCAAACTTTTGGCTCGTGAACTACAAGTCCCAATTATTGCCCTCTCTCAGCTCTCTCGCAGTGTAGAGTCGCGCCAAGAAAAAATTCCGCAGTTATCTGACTTGAGAGATTCTGGGTCTATTGAACAGGATGCTGATATTGTGCTTTTCATCTATCGTGATGATTACTACAACCCTGAAAGCAGCAGACCTGGCACAGCAGATATTATTATTGCTAAACACCGAGCCGGTCCTACTGGTCGCGTAGAGCTAGGATATAAGAAAGAACAAATCCTTTTTGTGAACATGGACCGAACCCATGATGCCCCCCCAGATTTTGCGCCACCATCACCAGCCCCTCGCCCGCAATTTAATCATCATTGATTGAGTTCAGCAGTGATGATATCGTATTATTGCGAATAAAAAGCATTCTCTTTTATGGCAATATCTGCACCCGATCTAGTAGTAAAGATGCTCAATGAAAAGGGTATCCCTATGACCCTGCAACGACGAATCGTTTTAGAGGAAATGATGAAAAGAAGCGATCATCCAACCGCTGAAGAATTACACACAACCCTAAGAGCCAACATTAGCCTGGCCACCATTTATCGCACCCTAGAAACCCTTACTCAAAACCATCTTTTAATTGAACATAGCCAAGGCAAAAATTCAAGCAGATATGAGCTGAAGAAAGGCACTCATTACCATGTAATCTGTCTTAAATGTAACAAGATGGAAGATGTATTTGGTATTTCCATCCAATCTCTTGAGGAAGAAGTCGCAAAACTAACAGGCTATCGCATAGAAAAACATCGGCTTGATGTCTATGGCCTCTGCCCAGACTGTCGAGTCAGTCAGATACCTATTCAAATTCAATCATGAAAACTTTTGCTGAAGCGAAAAAATTTCATTTAATTGGCATAAAAGGTGTGGGCATGACAGCTCTTGCCCAAGTGCTTTTGACTATAGGCAAACAGGTCCAAGGTTCTGATCAAGCAGAAGTTTTTTTTACCGATGAAATTTTAAAAAAACAAGCTATTCCAGTCACGAACCACATGGGACCGGAAAATATTAACAACACAATTGATTGGGTGGTTTTCTCTCCCGCATGGGATAAACATCCGGAAACTGAAACTGCTAGAGCAAAGGGTATCCCGACATACAGTTACCCTGAAGTGCTAGGTATGATTTCACAGATCAAAACAAGCATCGGAGTTTCAGGTACTCATGGCAAAACGACCACAAGTGCATTGCTCGCACTGGCAATGATTGATCTCGGCTTAGATCCATTAGCCGTCATTGGTTCCCAAGTACCACAGTTCGGCTATACCAATGCTTATCCTGGTCAGGGGGACTATTTAGTAGCTGAGACATGTGAATACCGCAGGCATTTCTTACACTTCCACCCCAGTCACATCATCATAACCAATATTGAAGCCGACCATTTAGATTATTTCAAAGACATAGACGATATTATCGGTGCATTCAGACAATACGTAGAGCGTTTACCAGCTCAAGGAACTTTAATTGCCTGTATCGATAGCCCCGGAGTAAGAAAATTACTGCCACTCATTAGTCGTACCGATATCAAAATTATTCCCTATGGTGAGAGTGAAGAAGCTGATTACCGTTTGGTAAATCACACTATTGGTAATAATCAGCAAAGCTTTCAAGTACATGAGCATGGAACACTCCATGCCTTTCAAATGACCATCCCAGGCAAGCACAATTGTCTCAACGCCACAGCCGTTATTGCTTTCTGCGACAGCCTCTTTAGTAAAGATGCAGCCTCAAAGTCCCAAGTGATCAGTCACTTACAAAGCACGATCAAAGGCTATCGCTCTACGACAAGACGCCTAGAAAGAATTGGCGAATACAAAAATATTGTTCTCTATGATGATTATGGTCATCATCCAACTGAGATTAGTGCCAGTTTGGCCGCCCTCCGAGGATTCTATCCCCAGCATGAGATGATTGTGGCTTTTATGCCACACACCTATACGCGAACACAGACTATGATGAACGAATTTGCTCAGGCTTTTGGTGATGCTAATGAAGTTATTATCAATGAAATTTATGCATCAGCCCGCGAAATTCCGATCGCTGGAGTGGATGGTGAAGCTCTAGCTGCTCAAACTAGCATGTATCATCCCACAGCTCGTTACTTGACGAAAGAAGCAACCAAAGAGTATATCAAGGCCTTGCCTCAATCTAAACAATACCTTTTCCTGACTATTGGAGCAGGAGATAATTGGAAAATAACACATCATTTACTTCATCCGAATGAATAGCCAGCTATACCAAGTACATGCATAAAGGTTTTTGGCAAAATCTCAAAAAACCCATTTTAGGAATGGCTCCAATGGACGGGGTCACGGATGTCGCGTTTCGCTCTATGGTAGGGAAACATGGACCGGCTGATATAATGATTACTGAATTCGTCTCCGTGGAAGGAATGAATGTCGGAAATCCTGAAAAAGTCTTCATTCCTTTTCTATATGAAAAAGATTTGAGACCAGTAGTCGCACAAGTATTTGGCACCACACCAGAAGCTTTTTATCAAGCGGCAATTATGGTAGCCCACATGGGATTCGACGGCATTGATATCAACATGGGCTGCCCTGCCAAGAACATTTCCGCTCGAGGGGCAGGAGCTGGTCTCATTAGAACGCCAGATTTGGCACAAGAGATTATTAAAGCCGTACAGCAAGGCGTACAGGATTATGCCGCAGGTAAAAATATCAGTGACTTACAAGTGCCCAACCGAACCAAGGAATATTTATTAGAAAAACATCCCCAAAGCAATCCTAACCGATCCTTGCTACCAGTCTCAGTCAAAACCCGTATCGGTTACGATGAGATAGTAATCGAGAGATGGGTAGAGACCTTGCTAGCCTGCAGCCCAGTTAATATTAGTATACACGGCAGAACTCTTGAACAAATGTATAGTGGCAAGGCTAATTGGGAAGCAATAAGTCGCGGTGCCAAAATCATTCACCAAACTGAAACCTCAGTCCTTGGCAATGGTGATATTCAAGATCTCGTGGATGCTAATAACAAAATCACCACCTATGCAGTCGAC
This sequence comes from uncultured Candidatus Peribacteria bacterium, assembly GCA_964641565.1. Taxonomy (GTDB): domain Bacteria; phylum Patescibacteriota; class Gracilibacteria; order RBG-16-42-10; family RBG-16-42-10; genus JAGNZB01. Next base: position 356 of record CAZXKW010000090.1, on the reverse strand, counting down.
GGAGTACTCATTGGTAGAGCATGTTTTGGCAACCCTTGGATTTTTAGAGGCTATACACCCACCATGGAAGAACGTCTAGCAGCAGCACTTGAGCATGCCCGCATTTATGAAACCTGGAATGGCAAAGAATTCTTTCACCCGATGCGCAAACACCTAAGCTGGTACATTCATGGATTTAATAATGCCAAAGATCTACGCTTAGCTCTCATCAAAACGAATAGCGCTGATGAAGTCGCAGAGATCGTTGAGAAACATCTCAAAATGAATGCAGAATTCAGAATGCAGAATTCAGAATAAGAATTGCGAATTTTAGGCCTCTAGTTTCAGGCATCAGGCTTCACGCCTCCAACTTCATA
>CAZXKW010000089.1:2902-4030 GCA_964641565.1 uncultured Candidatus Peribacteria bacterium | reverse complement strand
CCACAGGCACATTATTGCCATGAGCGGCAACTATTACATTGTCATTACCAATCACCACACTTGTTGGCGTACACCTTGGACCAGTATCTACAGGAACATCTACTGGACTACCTACATCAGCATCAGGAGGATTGGTAACGTCAGAAGAGGTAACCACATCTGGAGAAGTCATTACATCAGATGCAACTGTCATATCACTAGGCATAACCGCATCTGTTCCAGCATCTACGCCCATTTCAGAAGCGTCTTGGTTACCTTGATCCGCAGAAACATTCGCATCACGGGCTAAGTTAACCGGAACCTGAACAAAAGACGTAGTGTCAGCAACTTCAATTCTGCTACAAGCTGCCCCAGTCGCTCCTAGTAAACCAAGGAGTACCAATCTAGTTAGTGGACTTTTTGCTCTAACACCCGATGTACGATCTAGATGAGATAGAGATGATAATCTTGGAGCCATAGAAATGGTTTTAATTTAAACTTAAAGACTGTAAATATAACACCTTAACTTTATTTGTCAATTGCAAGTGGTAATATTTTCCTGGTGGGATACTAGCACTTTTTAGGTGAGTAAAAAAGCAAGCCTAGAGCACTAGGCAAGAGCGGCTACAAAAACGTCTCTTTGGGAAAAGCAGCGAATGCAGCATCTTAGCTAAAAGATCATAGTATTAACATCTACGAACAAGGGGAAAATCGAGGTAATCAAAAATTGTTGTTTGGGAACTAGATATGCTATTCTGCTGCTGAATAATCGCTTATTTTTTAGTGCCATGTCTACTACCCCAAATAATGACGAAAATCTGTTAAGTACTACCGAGATTGGTCGAGTACATCAGCGTGATCTAGTAACTGAAATGCAAGATAGCTACCTCAACTACGCCATGTCCGTAATTGTGGCACGTGCATTGCCTGATGCGCGTGATGGACTAAAACCAGTACAACGTCGCGTGATCTATAGCATGTATCAGCAAGGTCTCCGAGCTAATGCTAAATACCGCAAGTCAGCAAAAATTGTGGGTGAAGTAATTGGTAAATTCCATCCTCATGGTGACCAACCTATTTATGGTGCCATGGTACGCCTTGCTCAATCATATCTTTCTTATAGGCATAAATGAAACCAATTTGGCCGCT
>CAZXKW010000089.1:0-2892 GCA_964641565.1 uncultured Candidatus Peribacteria bacterium | reverse complement strand
GAATAGACCTTATAAAAAGTCCGCGAGAATTGTCGGAGAAGTTCTCGGTAAATATCACCCGCATGGGGATGCTTCCATTTACGATACAATGGTTCGTATGGCTCAACCATGGTCGTTGCGCTATCCACTTGTAGACGGTCAAGGTAACTTCGGGTCTATCGAGGGTGATGGCGCTGCAGCTTATCGTTACACCGAGGCTCGTATGACCGCTTTAGCAGAACAGCTCTGTAATGATATTGAAAAAGATACTGTAGACTTCCGTCCCAACTTCGATGCTTCAGAAGAAGAACCATCCGTGCTTCCTACCAGCCTCCCTAATTTACTACTCAATGGAACTGAAGGTATCGCCGTAGGTTTGGCTACTAAGATCGCTCCCCACAACCTCACTGAAGTCATCGATGGCTTGATGTTGGTAATAGACAATCCTAACTGTACCGTCGAAGAATTGATGGAGAAAATTCCTGGTCCTGACTTCCCTACTGCGGGTGTTGTCTATGGAGGAGAGGGGTTGAGAGAGGCTTATGCCACAGGAAGAGGAAAGTTTACTATGCGCGGTGTAGCTGAAATTGAGGAAAAGAAAACTGGACGCTTTGATATTATCATTACTGAAATTCCTTATCAGGTAAATAAAGCCCTGCTGATTGAGAAGATGGCCAACTTAGTCAATGATAAAAAGATCGTAGGCATTAGTGATCTTCGTGATGAATCTGATGATCAAATTCGTATTGTTATTGAGTTGAAAAAGGACGCTTATCCAAAAAAAATCCTGAATCAATTGTTTGAATACACCACTCTCCAAATGGACTTTCATATGAATATGATTGCCCTTGTGGACGGCCTCCAGCCAAAATTGATGAATCTCAAAGGACTGCTTGAAACATTCTTGGCACACCGTCGAGTAGTGATTGTTCGCCGTACTACTTTTGATCTCAAAGTAGCCCAAGATCGTGCCCATATTTTGGAAGGTCTTAATAAAGCTCTCGACCATATCGATGAAGTAATCACAACTATTCGTGAGGCGCCCACAAAAGAAGCAGCTAGTAATTCATTACAAGAAAAATTTGGTCTCTCTGAACGCCAGACCAAAGCAATTTTGGAAATGCGCCTTCAACAATTAGCTGGACTGGAAAGACAAAGATTATTAGATGAATACCAAAAAGTACTAGCGCTCATCGCTGAATTACAAAGTATTTTGGCTAGTGAAGAAAAAATCACAGCAATTGTTAAACAAGAATTAACTGAGATTCAGACAAAGTATGGTGATAAACGTCGTACAAAACTGATCAAGAAATCACTCAAAGGCTTCTCAGAAGAAGATCTCATTCCTGATGAAGCAATGGTGGTAATGTTGACTCAAGGTAACTATATCAAACGCCTACCACCATCTACGTACCGATCACAGCACCGTGGTGGTAAAGGAGTATCGGGTATTACGACTAAAGAAGAAGATCAGGTAGAACATATTGTGAGCACGACTACTCATACGGAATTACTGTTCTTTACCTCAACTGGCCGTGTATTCCGTCTGAAAACTTGGGAAATCCCTCAAGCGTCTCGTACAGCCAAAGGCCAAGCAATCGTCAACCTATTGCAACTCCGTCCCGAAGAACGAATTACAGCGATGTTGCCTGTTGAGAAAGAAGATAAAGAGCTCAATCAGTATTACTTCATGGCTACTACCGGTGGAACAATCAAGAAAACAGCAATTGCTGACTTTGCCAACGTCCGAGCATCAGGATTGATCGCGATCAAATTGAAAGAAGACGAACAGTTGTCATGGGTGCGGCCAACTTCTGGAAAAGATCATATGATGTTGATTACTAGCCAGGGACAAAGCGTGCTTTTCCATGAATCTGATGTCAGACCGATGGGACGCGCTAGTCAGGGAGTACGTGGTATTCGTGTCAACAAAGACGATAGCGTTGTACAGTTAATCAAAGTACCAGAAGCTGATGGTAACATCATGGTATTGAGCGAGCATGGCTATGGCAAAATGAGTAAAAAGAAAGAATTTGCCCCTCAGAAACGTGGCGGTAGCGGTGTCCGTATCGCAAAAGTGACTACAAAGACTGGACCACTCGTTGGGGCTTACTTCTTGACTGCTGATGATATGCATTCAGATGTAATGGTTACTTCAAGCCAAGGACAAATCATCAGACTACCTGTACAGGGTATTCCGGTCATCGGCCGCTCAACTCAAGGAGTAATCGTAATGAGACTAGATAGTGGTGACAATGTAGCGTCATTTACCATCTTCGTTGCAGACAATAGCGAAAGTGAAGAAGCCGCTGCCACAGATGACAAACAACCTGCTCTGATTACAGAGTCGAAATAATGGTACCTGGATAATAATAATGGAGTATCTGCTCGGCGGTATAACCACGAGCAGCTGCTCCGTCAGCACCACAACCCGAGAGACCTACGCCATGACCGCTTAGTTTCTTCTCTTCACTTTGGCAAAGCGGATCAGCTACTGAGACTAAATAAGGCGTATTAGTCCACCCCCAAACTTCTTGGGCACTACGAGTACGACCATCACTTTTATTAAAGTAAGGGGTCTTAACCACTTCCCCATCGTAAGTCACAACTTGATTCTTAGTCGCATTCACTGCTTCTACAAAATTTGGTGAACGTTTTTCATAACCATAACCTAAATATTTTTGTGAACTATTAGGATCGTCATCTAATTGATAAGGCATTCCAGGAAATTTCTGATCACGAGTCAGATAATACTGGGCATAGCTACGGGCAATGATGGCCATTGTCTTTTGTTTCTCAGGATGAGCAGTATTAGATACTTCAGCTAATCCACGAAGATACAGCTCTACTGGGAGTTCATTAATGGTAACTAATTTACCATCACTTAAACGTATGCGTATTTCTTCACCGTAT
>CAZXKW010000088.1:2892-4034 GCA_964641565.1 uncultured Candidatus Peribacteria bacterium | reverse complement strand
CAGATACTCAAACTTTTTCCTAAACTTTTCCAATTTAGGACTAATTACTACTTGTGGTTCTTATATTGCACGAGAAACATTGGCCGATACTCTCAATGCAACCAATATCATCGCTGACAGAGAAGAAAAGATCGCAGTGGACAAACTAGAACTAGCGATAAAGATCTGCCCAACTCAGAAAAGCGATAGCTAAAGCGATCACACCGACAACAATTGCCGTATAGATGTACATAATCTTACGCAATTGTTTGTGCCCAAAAATTACTGAAATACCACACTTCACAATCATATTGCTCATGAATACCAAGAGCACAGCAATGCTGGCTTGAACCGTGCTAATACTACCTTGTCCAGCAAGTTGGCTGGCTGAAATCGTCATGGCATCCACATCAGCTACACCTGCGAATAAACTAGCAAAATAAAGTCCGTTGACGCCAAAATAAGCTGTACTAGTACGAGCAAGAAATGAAATCACTACAAAGAGCAGAGCAAAAGTAATAGCTGAGCTAATCTGAAAAGGATTATTCAAACTAACATTCTCATCGGTAATAACTGTCTTGGTATGTAGTCGCCAAATAAATAAGGCACCAATAATACCAAGTAAAGCCATCGGTGCAACTAACCACTGGAGAATAGTAGGATTGACCAAAGAAGCAGTAGTAAGAACCCTGATAGCAGCAATTGAACTAGCAATCACACTTCCCATTGCAAACAAAGTAACTGGTCCTAGACTGCGCTTAGATTGTTGAGCCATGGCTGTAGTCACTGCTGTGGACGACACTAAGCCACCAACTGCTGAACTAAGCAAAATACTACCTCGGCTACCAATAACAATGTGCAATATATATCCAACGAAACTAATACCAGAAACTAAAACTACCATCCACCATGCAACATAAGGATTGAAAAAATTCCACGGCCCCATATATTGATTAGGGAGAAATGGCAAAATAGCCCCACTTAATACAGCAAATTGAACAGTAGCCAGAATTGCTTCCCGAGGTAAAATTTGCAACCAGCTAGTCAGGACCTTTTTCACAGACAAGACCAAGGCTACCATTACCCCCATAGCGAGCACAATGCTATGATCCAATTGTAAAGAAAGAGCCGTTAATAAAAATATGACAATTGCCGCCATTTCT
>CAZXKW010000088.1:0-2882 GCA_964641565.1 uncultured Candidatus Peribacteria bacterium | reverse complement strand
AAACCATGTTGCTCTTGGTTCTTCATCCTGATGTAATAGCTCAAAGAGAGGATGCCAATCAAACTCAAAAAAGCTACTGGAAAAAAAATAGGCCCCCATAGTTGAGTAATTACTCCAGTAAGCCACCCCCAAGCACCAATAAAAATAAAAGTACGCAAGCCAGCTATTGTATTGACACCACTTAATCGATAAGACTCTCGCTCCAAGCCAACCAATACCGCTATTGCTAGAGACAAGCCCAATGAAGGCAAAAAATCAGTCATAAAAAGAATATTCTTATCAGGATACCATAAAATACCCTTTCTCACCATGTTTACTGTTAGTGACCTCATCAAGGATTTGCTCAAAAAATGTAGCACCCAACCAGGTGTCTACAAAATGCTCGACAAAGACAATCAGATCATTTATGTAGGCAAAGCCAAAAACCTGCGTAAACGCGTAAAATCCTATTTTCAAAAAAACAAAACCATTGCCCCAAAAGTAGCCGTGATGCGAGAACGAATCGTAAATATCGAATTTACGGTAACCCGAACCGAACTAGAAGCTCTCGTACTAGAAACCAACTTAATCAAAAGTATTCGGCCAAAGTACAATATCTTGATGAAGGACGATAAGAACTATGTATATGCCAAAATTGCTAAAGATATCGACTTCCCAGAAATAGAAATAGTACGTCATTTCCGTAAGGACACCAAACATCATTATTTTGGCCCTTATACATCAACCGATAGTATATTTAAAACGCTCAAGGGATTACAAAAACTTTTCCCCTACCGCAGCTGTCATGGCGAAATCAAAGAGATCACCCCCGGACAAACCGTTATTCACAATCTCAGCCGCCAGGCCCCGTGCTTAGATTATTATATCAAACGATGTCAGGCACCTTGTATTGGCAAGGTAACCAAAGAAGAGTACCAAAGCAATATCGCTCATATTTGCGCTATTCTAGGCGGTGACTATCAAGATCTAGCCAAACAATGGCAACAATCCATGACTGAAGCTGTAAGCAAAAAAGCATTTGAACAAGCGGCAAAGTATCGTGACCGTTTACAAGCATTGTCTGTACTGACTGAAAAACAGTACGCCATTCTGACATCAGGGCACAATCAAGATGTCTTGGCGGTAGCTAAAGATGAAGTTAATGCAGTAATCGCTCTTTTCATGATTCGTAATGGACATATCATACGCACCGAACATTTCAATCTGACTGACCAAAGTAAAGAAGAACCAGCAGAAAACATGCTGGAATCTTTTATTCAACAATACTATACCGATGCCAGCTCTATCCCTGAAGAAATTGTGACCAGTACAAACTTAAGCGAAGAAAAACTGCTGAGCCAATTCCTAACCACGCTCAAAGGCAAAAAAGTCACCTTACTGACGCCAGAGAGAGGGGAGAAACGACAACTCATCAGTATGGTAGAAGAAAATGCGAAACTACAATTGGAAGCTAATAAACAAGCTTGGGAACGAGAGCGTGTCCATAGCAGTGGTGCACTAGAAAGTTTACAGCAAGCACTCAAGATGAAATCGCTTCCTCGTCGCATTGAATGTTATGACATTTCCAATATTCAAGGCACTAATAAAGTAGGATCTATGGTGGTATTTGTAGATGGGAAACCGCTGACTAGCCACTATCGTCGGTTCACCATTAAAGACCTAGAAGAGGGTGTAAATAATGACTTTGCATCACTGCAAGAAGTACTTTCCAGACGCATTCAATATTTGGATAGTGTTTATCGTAATAAAAAGAAACGCAGACAAGAAAAAATGGATACAGTTTCACTTCCTGAGCAACCAGATCTTATTATTATTGATGGTGGCAAAGGGCAGCTCAGCAGTGTAATGACTGCACTCAAAGCAGTCATCAAAAGTGGCAGTAAAATTACCCTGCCTAAAGTAGTCAGCTTAGCCAAACAAGAAGAAGAAATTTTCGTGCCTAAACAAAAAGCCCCGATTATCTTACCCAAGGATAGTCCAGAGTTTTTCTTAATTCAACGCATTCGTGATGAAGCTCATCGATTTGCGATTCAAGGTCATCGTAAAATGCGTGGAAAAAAGATGGTTCAATCAGTATTAGACGGCATAGACGGCATTGGCCCCAAAACCAAAAAGAAGCTTCTCTCAACCTTTGGTAGTGTAGCTGGTATCAGAGAAGCTTCTTGGGAACAATTACTGAATGTGGTTGACGAACATATTGCCGAAAAAATCCGGGAACAAATTTAAGATTTACGTTTCTTAGCTGGAGCTGACTTCCGTGCTACAGACTTACTAGTTTTTGTTGGTAACTTTACAGGTACTGGCCTAGTGACTACTGGAGCACTTACTTTTTCAGTAGCCATAGTTGCAGGTTTCATTGTACCAACTGTAGTTGTTTCTAAAACCACACCACCAGTAATATTTGCTGATAAATTGTAGATTAGCGCAAGTAGTATTCCATAAAAGAATCCCAAAACCATTACTATTAGTGTCAGTAAACAGGTCAGCAAAAGAATTTGCCAAGGATTGAGAAAAACTTCTTGTTGCATACCAGGATTCTCTGCCATAGCATTAAAAAATACCGTCAACCCACCACGTCCGAACGTAATTGCCACAAAATCGAAAGCCAAGCCGAGGATAAATACTACAAGACCTACATACACTGCATACACTTTTCCTAAGGAAACAGGTTTGACTCGGACGAAAGCTTGAAGCATAAATGATATGTAATAAATCAATGGTAAACGTATATGACACCCTAACTATGGTCAAACCTCAAAGATTGCAAAAGTACATCGCCGGTTGTGGAATATGCTCTAGAAGAAAAGCAGAAATACTGATTGAAGCAGGCAGAGTCACCATTAATGGCAAGAAAGCTTCACTGGGCATGAGCGTAAACTCAG
>CAZXKW010000087.1:0-4106 GCA_964641565.1 uncultured Candidatus Peribacteria bacterium | reverse complement strand
CAGCAATTAAAAAGCAATACGGTAATTTACCAAATGCACCAGACTGGTTGCAATAACTTCCGTGGTTAATATTAGAGTAAACAAACAACAACTATACGTATGCCGCAATTAACAAAAAAAGAATGGGCCCTTTCTCAAAAATTTCCTGAAGAAAGTTTTCAAGAGTTAGCCATACGACTTAATACTAAGTCAGAGCTGCCTAATCCTGAAAAACAAAAACAAGTATTACTCTTTCTCAATCGACGAGGCTTTGCAACTAGCTATCTTTGTCGCGAATGTGGCAAAAGAGAGGTCTGTCCAGAATGTGATATTAGTTTGACAGTTCATTTGAAGTCCTCCTTAGGAGGCTATGATCCCGAAGCAAAACTGATTTGTCATTATTGTGGTTTTAGCAAAGTACCACCGAGTGTTTGTGGGCATTGTGGAAGTGTGACCTTGAAGGCACTTGGTAGTGGCACTCAGAGGATTTTAATGGAGCTAGAACAGCTTTTCCCTACAGCAAGGATAGTAAGGGTCGATAAAGATACAATGACCTCTCCAGAGAAGTATTATGCCTTTTACCAGGATGTTTTGGATCATAAGTATGATATCATTTTGGGTACGCAGATGATTGCTAAAGGCTTGCATTTACCTAAAGTGAGTTTAGTGGGGGTATTGTTAGCTGATCTGTCTTTTCACTTTCCCGAATATACAGCTCAAGAAAAAACATTTCAGATTTTGACTCAAGTGGCTGGTAGAGCCGGACGTTCTGGGGAACAAGGGAAAGTGCTTATTCAAACTTATGATCCTGATTATGATGTTTTGAAACATGTAGTTGGACAAGATTTTGAAGCATTCAAACAATCTGAACTTAGTTTTCGCCAGGAATTTTGGTACCCACCATTTTGTAATGTTATTCGTCTCACAGTTTATGATGAAAAGGTAACTGAGGCTGCTAAAAAGGGTGTGAAATTGTTAGAAATGTTAGAAGCGCAAAAAATTGCACGCAATCTCCAGTACGAAGTATTGGGGCCAGCACCTACGTGGCAGTATCGCAGAGTAGGGCAATTTGCTTATCAAGTAATGGTTAAATCTCCTCTTGAATCACAGACCATGGAGCATCTTGTTACCTTTCTGCCGCCGGATGTGATGATCGATCGAGAGTGATTGGTGAGCTTAAATGAAATAATGAAACGTGGAGGTGTAATGCAGAATTCAGAGTTCAGAATTCAGAATGTCAGGAGTCCTTTGCATTTTTATGTTTCCAGTTAATATACCTGTGTAATCAATGAATTATGTTGAGCTTATATAGTCGAGTAACGGAACTGCCTCGGGTAGGAGATGTGATGGCTAAAAACTTACAGAAGCTGGGCATTTTTACTGTTGCTGATTTGCTCACGCATTTTCCGCGGACATACGACAATCAAACTGATATCAGACAGATCGTTTATGCGGTTCAAAATGAGCAAAATACTTTGAAGGTAACAGTTCATCAGATCAAAAATGTGCGCACAAAGAATCGTAAAGTACTCACTGAAGCTAAAGTTAGTGATGAAAGTGGTGCTTTGGCTGTAGTATGGTTTCATCAGCCTTTTTTGATCAATCAGTTAAAACCAGGCATGGAAGTCATTCTGTCTGGTAAGATCAAATTCGCTTTTGGACGTATGAGTATGCAAAATCCTAGTGTGGAAGTGGTGAAGGATGAGCAGATTCATACTGGTAGGCTTGTGCCTATTTACCCCGAGACTGAGGGGGTGTCGTCTCGTTGGTTACGCAATCAGATTCATCAACATTTGTCTCTAGCGGGACGCTTTGAAGAATTTTTACCTGAACATATTCGTGAGAAATATAGCTTGGTCCCGCGCGAGTGGGCGATCAAACAAGTACATTTTCCCCAAGGAGAAAAAGAATTACAGGCTGCTCGCTTTCGCTTAGCTTTTGAAGAGATGCTTTTGATGCAGCTGCAGGTACAGTTGAAAAGGCGAGCGTGGCAATTGGGTGAGCACCATGGAAAAGCGATGCCGCTTCGAACAGCTGATATCAAGCTATTTGTTAGTCAATTGGCTTTTGGCCTTACTAATGACCAAAAGGTTGCCAGCTTTGAAATTCTTAAAGATATGGAGAAGAACATCCCCATGCTCAGAATGTTACAGGGCGATGTGGGGTCAGGTAAAACTATTGTTTCTGCTATCGCTCTTTTCCAGGCTGTTAAATCAGGTTACCAAGGTGCTCTCATGGCCCCCACAGAAATCCTTGCTCATCAACATGCAGAAACGCTACTGCCACTTTTTGGTAAGTATGGTATTCGAGCCGAGCTTTTGGTCGGGTCTACTCCTGAAAAACAAAAAAGCGAATTGGTTCTAGGGTTGAAGAACAAAACGATCGATATCATCATTGGAACTCATGCTATTATTCAAGAACGAGTTGGTTTTGCTAATTTGGGTTTGGCAATCGTAGATGAACAACATCGCTTCGGAGTACAACAGCGTGCTCAACTAAAAACTCACGGTTCGCCGCATTTATTGCTAATGACAGCAACACCTATTCCTCGTAGTTTAGCTTTGACTCTCTATGGCGATCAGGATCTTTCACTTATTAAAGAGCTTCCCCCTGGAAGACAAAAGATTATTACCAAGGTGATTACTGAAAAAGAACGCAAACAGGCTTACTTGTTTATTGAGGATCATATCAATAAGGGCAGACAAATTTTCGTTGTTTGTCCTTTGATTGAAGAGTCTGATTTCTTGGAAGTAAAGGCAGCTACGCAAGTGTATGAGCACTTAAGCCAAGATGTTTTTCCTCAAAAAAAAGTAGGACTGCTCCATGGCAAAATGAAACCCAAGGAAAAAGAGGCAATTATGCAGCGCTTTGTTGATAAAGAAATAGATATTCTTGTCTCTACCTCGGTGATTGAAGTAGGTGTAAATGTCCCTAATGCTTCAATTATGATGATTGAAGGAGCAGAACGTTTTGGATTAGCTCAATTGCATCAATTTCGTGGTCGTGTTGGTCGCGGTCAACATCAGTCTTATTGTCTACTCTTTACTAGTCATGGCGGAGACAATAGCTACGCCAGGTTACAAGCTATGGAAAAGCATCATAGTGGGTTCGATTTGGCAGAATTGGACCTACAATTACGAGGTCCAGGTGAAATTTATGGCACCAAACAAAGTGGCCTACCTGATTTCAAGATGGCTACCTTAACGGATAGTGATTTGATTTATAAGACTCGAGAAGCAGCTACTAACCTAGTTGCTGATGATGCTAGTTTAAGTAAATTTCCAGTCTTGAAGATGGAAATGGAACGCTACCAGGCTAAGCGCCAAGTGGGAATGATTGAATAAAGTACAATCTATTCATCAATTACCATAAAGTAATCTTTTTGAGGATTGGTAGGATCAACAAACACTTTTACGATGTCGTCGACTGCAATATCTGGCATTTTATTAAATTTGCCCCGATATTTTTTACTGGAAAATGAATAATGCTGATTCGTATTTTTATCTGTGTACGTCGCTTTGACGTAATAGAATTTGTGAACGATTAATCCCTGTCTTATGTCAGTTTGAACTATTTCAGAAACCTTCGCTTCTACACTAGAGTTGGTTTCTTGTAAGGAATGGATCTTTTTGTTTCGGTACCATGCTAGAAAGAGGGGGATTATTCCCATGAGTAAAAATAGAACAGCAAATCCACCCAAGATAGAGGCTGCCAAATAGAGTTCTGTAAAGCGGTATATCCGTGCTTCTTGGGGAGACGTTTCTGGGTATAGTACGGTCACATTAGTGCCGATTCTTTCCCGAGGATTTGGATCAGATATTTTTCCGCTTATTTGGTGAGTGACACCTTTGTTATCAAGAAAAGATACTATTGGTGTGTATACTAAATAGGTACCTGATCGATCCGTTCTATTTTCACTTTTGAAGCTGGTAACTGAACCATTGGTAGTAATTGCTGTACGTGAAAACTGATACCAATAGAGACCATTTTGAATGGCGAAAAATCCCAAGGACAAGCCAATTAAAATACCAACAGAACAGAGGAATAGGTTTGGTCTAGATCGTGCCATAAATACTACTCAGCTGAAGCGTTGAGGGGGTGATTGTTGGGTGTATTGGAACTATTAT
>CAZXKW010000086.1:0-4144 GCA_964641565.1 uncultured Candidatus Peribacteria bacterium | reverse complement strand
TACAAGCTTGTTTTACAAGTCCAAATGCCTCAGGCAAAAGCTGATCTGTAGTTTGATTAGCCACATCACGGACAGTTAAAGTCAATGAGTACACACCGGGTGAATTGTATGTATGAGAAATCTTGGCATTGCCTATCACCTTGGTACCATCACCAAAGTCCCATTCGTAAGCAATAATATTCCCATTAGCAGAACGTGATCCAGAAGCATCAAAAGAAATGGTAAAAGGAACATTACCTGAAGGCGTGCTAGGATTAGTAATAATTTGTACGGTTGGTTTCTGCAGTGTAGGTGCAGTCACTTTCACTACCATAGCTACGGCCTGGCTTTTTTGCCCATCGTTATCAGTTGCAATTAAAGTTGTAGTAAATGTCCCTGCTCGAGTGAATGTATGATCTACTCGTTGACCGGACATTTTTTCAGTGCCATCGCCAAAATCCCAATCGTAAGCCACAATTTGACCATCAACATCTCTTGAATTTTCTGCAGTGAAGCTGACCGAAAATGGGAATGAGCCTTCCAAGGCCCCCCCATTGCCAGTGATAGCTGGGGTCGATCCGATCACTGCTAATGGTGCTTGCTTAGGGTTACCGACAACGACAGTGATAATTTCTTGACTGATATTATCCTCATCATCTTTCACCTTGATGGTTACATAATAAGTACCATTTTCTTTGAAGGTATGATTAACAATTTTCCCTTGCTCTGGCTTGTCACCATCACCATAATCCCATTCATAGCTAGCAATCTGCCCATCATCAGTAGAGTCAGCAGCACTCAAACGTACTGCCAAAGGCTTAACGCCTATAATTGTTTTCTTGCCATCCTTTTCTTCAATCGGTGGTGTACTAGAAAGCTTGATTTTTGGTCCATTCAATGGAGCTAATGCTTCAATAGTAATTGGGTAAATGGTTTTATCAAAGTTATTATCTGTCAAAGTAAGATTAACTGTATATGTCCCCTCTTTGCTAAATGTATGTTCAGCATTCGCCTCAGTAGCCACCGCACTTTCATCACCAAAGTTCCATTCATAAGCAGTAATCTGACCATTAGGATCCACTGATTCTGAAGCATCAAACTTCACAGTCAAAGGCACTGGACCACTCGTAGGCAGAGTAACAACTGTAGCAGTTGGTCTGATATTATTGATCACTACGGTAGCCGTCTTTTCAGTATCATTGCCTTTAGCATCAGTAATTGTAAGAGCCACTAAAAATCTGCCTTCAGATTGAAATGTATGCTCCAAAGCTGGACCGGTACCAGTCTGACCATCACCAAAATCCCAACTAAAGAAATTTCCGGTGGAGGCAATACCTTTCGCTTCAAACTTCACGACAAAAGGAGCTGCTCCAGTTAAAGCAGCCGGATCAGTAACAATCCTCACCCCAGTATCAACTGGTTTAGTTGGTAAACTAACATTACCAAGGAGAAGAGTGAAAATAATCCACAGAATAGCAGTGATCACCAAAGTAATCCCCGAGCGTAGCAGCAAGCGACGAGCACGACGGATCTGATTAGGCTCACCCAAAGCCGCTAAGTGCAAAAACCCACCAATTACAAGAGCAATAATCGCACAAACAAATATCACGCCAAACACCACATTAGACACTCGAGATAGTACAGCCTTGATGTCGGTATCGACTCCAAATGCTGAAAGCAAATTATTGTTTCCACTACTAAGGGCAACAATAAATAAAGCAATGATGAAAATAAATATGAAACCCAAACCAAACCAGAGCAAAATTCTACGAGCTCCTTGCTCTCCCCGTTGTTTTGTAGCTGGACGACGTGTGCCGGTATCCTTAACAGCAAAACGATCAGCTACTTGATTCTGATTATTAGATTTACGTTCCGGTGGAAAATCAGTATCCATAAAAGGGATAGTTAAATTATTAAGGTGTAACCGTAATTAACTGCGTTTCACTTTTAGCCTGAGTTCCATCTGATGCGCGTACCTTCAGCTGTACTTTATATGTTCCGGGTTGTTTGTAAATATGACTAGATTGAGGAGTACGAGTCAGAGCATTAGTTCCATCCCCATAATCAAAACTATATTCAGTGATCTGTCCGCCAATATATTCAGTAGCAGAAGCGTCAAATTGCACTGTTAAAGGCGCCGATCCCGTACGAGGACTAACGACCATTCTTGCTTGTGGAGGAATAGACTTCACAACTGCCTGTACTTGCGTGCGATGAATTTTACTTGCCTGACTATCGGTAATAGTAAGCGTAACGGTATAAGTACCCACTTTAGTATATTGGTGAGTCACCTGAGGATCAGAAAGTAACGGACTGCCATCACCAAAATCCCAAGCATAATCAAGGTTTTCTTCACCACCTAATGCATTGACTGAAGCGGATCCATCGAAAGTAAAGAGCGTAGCAATAGAACCATCCAACGGGAAGCTTGGGCTATAGACAATAGCAGCAATTGGCTCTTGACCATTACCTACATGCACAGGATAAGCAGCCACTGCATGCTCCCCCTCTCTATCTTCTACTCGCAAAGTAGCAATATAACGACCTGGTTGAGTATACGTATGTTCTTGTAATTGGACTCCCTGATCAATTTCAGTGCTTTCTAAGACAGGAGTGCCATCACCAAAGTCCCAACTAAACTTGGTAATTGTATTCGAATCGTTACGGGTAGAAAGACTACGGAAACCATTACCTTCAAAGGTAACATTCAGAGGAGCTGGCCCAATCGCTCTGCTATTTGCGGGAATTTTCATTGATGCAACTAGCAAAGAAGTAATCGTAATATCTTGTTTAGTTTCTGCAGTGAGTCCGGCACTATCACTCACTTGCAAGGTCACCGTATTCACACCAACTTTATCTAGAACCTTACTCAACTTTGGTTCTCTAGTGCCTACTACATCATAAACTCCATCGCTATCAAAGTCCCAACTATAGAGTAAAGTGTCGTTGATATCCGGATCGGCAGAAGCACTGGCATCAAAGTCTACTCGATTGGGAATATATGGATAAAAAGTATATGTATAGCTTGCTTGTGGAGCACTAGATTCTACAAAGAATCGCTGACTCACTCGACTACTGGTCATGCCGAGATTAGTCGTCACCTGCAGTGAAACTTCATAGCGACCTGGCTTAGGAAATTGATAAAAGAAGTTTTTATCTGTAGAAGTGAAAACAGTTTCATTGGTAGCTGAGGTAATGCGCCAATTGAAACGACTAACTGAGCCTTGCGCAGCCGTGGAATTAGCAGCATCAAAACGGATACGAGTAGCTGTAGTCAGCGCTGTATCAGTAGCTTCATGTTGGAAGTCAAAATCTGCCGCAGGGACATTATTCTCACTCAAAATCAACACTTTAGTCATTTGACCAGCATTTTGAGCTTCATCGGTTAACTTCAACACAACATTAAAATTACCAGCTTTCTCGTACGTGTGGGTAATTTTTTCTCGAGCATTGAGCTGGCTTTGGTTCTGGGTCACGATTGGTGTCCCGTCACCAAAATCCCACTCAGCTTGAACAATTTGTGTACGAGCATTAAAGCCAGGCACTAATGCCCCCACACTGTCCTGAGCAGTAAAATCAAAAGCTGTAGGACCAAAAACGCTCTGACTAAAGAACATCTTGTCCGGATTAGACCAGGCAGGTTGGGTAGCAGAACGAATTTGCAACTTGATTACAGGAGGAGAAGCCAAGACTTTCACTTTCTTTTTAGCTACTCCTGCCAACTGGCCATTCTCTGCCCTGAGCACAAGTTCATATTCGCCAGGAACATCATATGCATGGGTGACCACACTATTATCAGCCCCAGTATTTTGTTTGCCATCGCCAAAGTCCCAAGTAAGCTTGAGTGGAGCATTGGTAGATGGGTCATAAGAGGAAAGCCCAGACAATGTAGTTGGTTCTTTTGCTGTGAGCGTGACTTCATCAGGAACTGGACCAAGCAAAGAGTCTTGATCAGTAACTATTACAGCCACAGGATATACTGGTACAATTTTCACCTCACTAGTAGCAGCTGAAAATCCTGATGCACTCTGCACCATTAATTTTACTAAATAGTTACCAGGTTGAGTATAAGTATGCGAAACAAAGGGGCCAACAGCAAAGCTGCCATCACCAAAATCCCAGAAATATCCCTTAGGATTAGGAATAGTCCCGATAGGGTCTTGGG
>CAZXKW010000085.1:0-4160 GCA_964641565.1 uncultured Candidatus Peribacteria bacterium | reverse complement strand
ACTGTCAGTGTGCTATTATCCCCACGTCATATTTCCCCCCCCCTGACAAAACATGGCTCGAAGAAGAAAAAAGTCTGGTTTTAAAGTGCGTATCCCTGTTCCTAATTTGAAGCTGAAAAGCTCTACTAATAGAGAAATTTCAGTTATTTTCTTGATTATTTTTGCTATTCTGACTGCGCTCAGCTTAATTGGCCAAGCTGGCGTATTTGGTGTCAATTTAGCTGGTATTTTGATGCGACTTTTTGGTTATGGTAGCTATGGATTGCCAGTGATTTTGGCGCTCACTGCAGTACTGATTTTCTTTATGTCAGACTTCAAGCCTTCATCAGCTCGAAGCTTTGGTGGTACTGTTTTTTATTTTTCTATTTTAGGGTTAATTCATAGTGGGTTACCTTTGAATGTTATTTTGGAAGCAGCTAAAGCTGGGACTTATGGTGGATATGTTGGTTTTACTATTACTACTATTTTGAGACATTTTATTGGCGATATTGGCAATGTTGTAGTTTTGGTAGCTACCGCTTTAATTGGTTTGTTGATTACTTTTGATATCACTATCAAGAAAATATTTGGTTTTATTGAGTGGGTACAAGATGATTTGCCTACCCCAGCTGAGGTGAGTGCACCTAAGTCGACTAGATCTGCAGCTCCTACTCTGGCTAATACCCCTGTTACTACGAAACCGTTGACTGGTCTAGCTAGTAATATTATTCGTCAGCCGGTAGGCAAGCCTGTTGTAGCTACTCCTGGTGAAGAGCCACATAGTACATTACCTCCTACGAAAGGAGACTATAAATTTCCACCACTTAGCCTATTGTCTGACAATATTGAGTCACAGCAAGATGATCCTAAGGAGATTCAAGAGAATGTGAATAGACTTTATCAGACACTCTTGGAGTTTAATGTGATTCGTCCTGAGGATAATATTAATGTAGATGCTAATCTTGGACCTACTGTTACCCAATATACTTTCACTCCCCCTACTGGCGTGAAGTTGAAGAATATTACTTCCTTAGAAAGTGATATTGCACTGAAGCTCAAAGCAGAAAGTATTCGTATTGAGGCACCAATCCCTGGTAAGGACAAAGTTGGTATCGAAATTCCAAACAAAAAGCGAGCTATGGTGCGCCTAAAGGAAGTAATACTCAGTAGTGCTTTTCAAAACTTAAAATCGCCATTACGTCTAGCACTGGGTAAGAATGTGAATAATGAGTATGTCACTACTGATCTCAAAAAGATGCCTCACTTACTGATTGCGGGAGCAACTGGGTCAGGTAAGTCGGTCTGTATGAACACAATTTTGGTGAGTTTGCTTTACCAAAATGCTCCCGAAGATTTGCGTTTTATTTTGATTGATCCAAAACGTGTTGAGCTAAATGCTTATCGAGGTATTCCACATTTGCTTACACCAGTAATTACTGATCCCGATAAAGCGATTTTAGCTTTGCGATGGGCTGTTGCTGAAATGAATCATCGCTATAAGCAATTAGAATCTGCCGGAGAAGTAAATATTGAAAGTTTTAATAAGAAGAAACCGGAGGAGAAGATGCCGTATATTGTCGTAGTGATTGATGAGTTGGCTGATTTGATGATGGTCGCCTCTAAAGAAATTGAAGCGAGTATCTGTCGTATTGCACAGATGGCGCGCGCAGTGGGGATTCACTTAATTGTAGCTACTCAACGACCTTCAGTTGATGTTATTACTGGTTTGATTAAAGCTAATATTCCAGCGCGTATTGCCTTCACTGTTTCTTCAGGTATTGACTCACGTACTATTCTCAATCGTCAGGGAGCTGAAAGCCTGCTTGGTGCAGGTGATATGCTGTATCAAGATCCTAATAATGTTCGTTTAATTCGCATTCAGGGTATTTACGTTAGTTCGGATGAGATCAAGAGCGTGACTAATGAAATTAAGCTGACTACGCCACCTGAGTATCAAACAGATATTATGGAAGAGAAGCGTGAGATACCTGAAGGTCTACCGAATGCCGGAACTCTTGGTATCCTTGGTAGTACTGATAATTTTGAAGATTCGTTAGAAAAGGAAGCTGTTGAATTTATTATTCGTTCTCAAAAAGCTTCTGCTACACTTCTTCAGAGACAACTACGTATTGGCTATGCGAGAGCGGCAAGATTACTTGATATCCTTGAACAAAAAGGGATTGTTGGTCCAGCTGATGGTGCTAAACCGAGAAAAATCTTGGTTCAAGCAGCTGCTCAACCAATAATGCAACCGGAGGCAGATGCTGTGAGTGATCCTCAACTATAGGCGACCGCAAGGTGACATATTAGAACTTGCGAAACTCTCAACTTTCAACTTTCCACTTTCAACTCTCCTCAATCGTTGCTATTTTAACATTGTCATTATCAACGTTAGCATGTTGCAATTCCCTGTTGTTTTGAAAGAAATTGTGCAGAAGCTTTATGGGCAAAGCTTAGAGGATATTCTGATTGAGTTTCCTAAAGAAGTTACTTTTGGTGATATTGCTTTACCAATTGCCATGCAGTTGGCCAAGCCTTTACAGAAGAATCCTCGTGATGTGGCTACTGCCATTGTCGAAGAAATAAAGTCACGATCATTGCCTGAGGTGGCTGCTACTCAGGTGGCCGGTCCAGGATTTATTAATATTACTTTTACTGATGCTTATTTGATTGAGCTTATTGATGCTGGATTTACTTCAATGGCTGCTGAGAATGCTGAAAAGAAAATTTTATTGGAATATGGAGCTGAAAACATTGCTAAATCAATGACCGTTGGTCATCTGCGCAGTAATATTATTGGTCAAGCTTGTGCTAATTTGTATCGAGCTTTGGGTTGGAATACAGTTACTGATAACCATTTAGGAGATTGGGGGCTGCAGTTTGGTAAATTGATTGTTGCTTATCGAATGTGGGGTGATGAGACTGCTATTAAAGCAGATCCAATCAATGAATTGGTGAAGATCTATATCAAGTTTCATGAAGAAGAGGAAAAGGATGAAGCTTTGACTGACCAAGCACGGGCTGAATTTGCCAAACTTGAGCAAGGTGATCCGGAAAATAAGCGTATCTGGCAATGGTTTTATGAAGAGAGTATGCGTGAGTTTCATGAGTTACATGAAATTTTAGGTGTTACTCATGATACTGAACTGGGAGAATCATTTTATACTCCTTGGCTCAATCATATTATTGAACTCTGTAAAGAAAAGGGGATTACAACCACCAGTGATGATGGGGCTGTTTATATTGATTTTGGTAAAGCGATGCCACCTTTTTATATTCAAAAAAAAGATGGTTCTTCGCTGTACTCCACCAGAGATTTAGCAACGATTGAATATCGACTCACGCAGTATCCTGGTTTGAAACGAATGGTATATTTTGTCGGGTCTGATCAGAAGCTGCATTTTGACTCTTTATTTGCTACAGCTAAAAAACTTGGTTGGTATTGTCATTTTACTTTGGCTGCATTTGGTTTAGTTAGCTTGCCAGATGGTAAAATGTCTACTCGTAAAGGGCGAGTTGTGTACTTGCGTCAGTTGATTGATGAAGGTATTGAACGTGCTCAGAATGTATTAGCTGAACGAAAAGTAGAATTAAGTGATGAAGAGAAGCGAAAGTTGGCGCGTAAATTGGCAATTGGTGCAATTAAGTTCAACGATCTCGTGCATAACCGTACTGGTGACATTGTTTTCTCATGGGACAATGCGCTCAACTTCGAGGGTGATACTGCTACTTACCTGCAATATACATACACTCGTATCCAGAGTGTTTTGCGTAAAGGCGAATATATTGCTAGTACTAAGCGCGAGTTCAGCTATACTCTGCCAATTGAACATCACATTCTTTCACTTCTCAGTCGTTTTCCTACTATGGTGCAAAAGGCAGCTGATGCCTATCAGCCTCATGTAGTAGCTCAGTACTTGTTGGCTGTTACTGCTTTGTTCAATCAATTCTATAATGATGTCACTGTTATAAAAGCGGAGCCAGATCAAAAGGCAGCACGCTTATTTCTTTTAGATAAGGTCGCAACTATTGTGAAGGATGGGTTGGCACTATTGGGAATAGAAGTACCTGATAGAATGTAATTCAGAAGTCAGAATGCAGAATTTTTAAGTATAAATTGATGCATCAGGCCTCGGGCCCCTGGCCTTAAACTTCTCCCACGCTGCATGTCAGCCGGATCC
>CAZXKW010000084.1:0-4206 GCA_964641565.1 uncultured Candidatus Peribacteria bacterium | reverse complement strand
AAGTCATGGCTCTGTGGCATGTTTTATGCTCCTTTTTTCCAAGGAATTTCTTCGTATACCGACCATTTAGAACCCGATATCAGGACCTTGTCGGTCCCTTCAAGCATAGATACTGTAAAGGGCTCATCGCTCAATTTGATTCGATGCCATTCGATGTGTGAAGTGCTGAATTGATCTAAAGCTAACTGCACATTCCCTAATGCATCTGTACCAGGAGCATCGATAATGTCGACAATTGTTACTCGCATAAAGCTTGCGTTAAGAGTCGTTGACGTTGATGTGCCAAGCTTAACATTGTTCTATCATCATCGACAGCATCATCCACTCTCGTCTCCAAAGCAAAGAATCCTGCACGTTTGAGCTTGAGAGTAAATGCATGCTCATTCTTACATACCGCTTGAGCGATATTTTCTACATCTGAATGAGCACACATCCAGCGATGCATATCCCGATTTGTACGAAAATGTGGAGGAACCGTACTCCAAGCTACCGGCATCCCCTTTTTAGCCAATCTCTCAGCCTTCACATTATGCAGTAATGATTGAGCTAGTTCTATTCGCGATCGCCCTTGATGATCTTTTAGTCTTCCATTGATTCTAGTAATTTCATGCCAATGTGCCCCCATCGCATTGAATGCTTTCCTGCCAATATCCCACACTTGATCAGTAGTTTTACCTCTAAAATGGGTAGAATCATTAAATTGAATCGACGCTGTAGCAGTAGCCTCCAGCTGAGCTTGCCCATCTGGTCCCCTGCCCCAGGCAGCTACCAATTGAGCTGAATGCGAAGCTGGATCAAATGAAGCTGGCAAAAACCGAAATGGCTTCGGTGCTACAGGTATAAAAACCAATTGGGCTTGTTCGCATCTAAGCATATGGTTAACCAACTCACGTACCCTTAATATTTCATCCACAGCATCAACAAATTCTCGATGTATCCCTGTTTTTAGTTCCACCATCCCCGAAGCTTGCTCCGGACTCAGTAAAGCTCTTAAACCAGGATGTTTTTTAAGCATCGTTTCGATCAGCCACTCCACAGTAGGTACCCCGCGTACTGTTTCTACCACAGTCTGGTCATCACGAAGTACAAAACCTTCTGCCTCTATACCCCGGCCAAAACATTGTTGAATAGTATTCATAAATAATAGTTGTTAAATAAAAAAAGCTCCCCACTATTCGTGAGAAGCTCTAGAAATTGCAATTCCCATTGCATACTAAATATCCCTCACGCAGTAATGAGCGTAATAATAGTAAGCAAAGTTGTGGACAGAAGGATGCAACATATTTTGATCTAACCTGTTTACAAAATACACGTTAGCTTTTTTATGTAAAGTATATGCATCTATCTTGGGCTACTATCAAAGATTACTTGGATCCTCGCCAAGAAATGATCCGAAAATGGGTAGTTATCAGCCAATGAACCATCTGAAATACCGGTATAAGCCACGCCCTTCTGCGTTTCTACTCTCTTTACCCAATTACTTTTTCCCAACTCATTTAATACTACAGACAGCACAGTAGTAAACCGTGGAAAATCAGCACTATCAAAACCTTGTCTATCAGCTAAAATTTCCCAAATTTCTCGACGAGTCAGTGGCGTATGCCCCAAAATATCCACAATTTCACGAGGCCGAAGACAAAAACCTCTCAATTTGCTCGATCCATTAAACTTAAGATAGCCACCAAACTTATGGAGTGATTTCATTACATGAATTAATTGAGGATCAATCATAGCAAAAATTCCCCAGACAAAAAGAGCCCCCCACATCATGGGGTTAATGATCCCTCACCATATCAGGCCTCAGGCTTCAAACCTCAGGCCTCTAACTAAGACTTAGTACATAGTTAATCCCAAATACCACAAGAAGCCACCATCCAGCAACACATGCAGTAGCGCTAGAATTAGGCCGTGCTGTTGGAGCCAATATGGTTGTGAGCAGAATTCCCAAGTTCACCCAGCTTTTACCTACTTCACTTTTAGTCTTTCCTGATTGTAGTTGGATAACAATGGCCCTCAATTTCCCCAGCCGAGGCGCAGGTGATCAAGTAGCAAAATTCTTTCCTGGTATAGATCCAGCTCTTTTCGCCAAACATGCATGGAATATTCGCGGTTTAGTAGGAAAAGTATTCGAAGGTGGAAAAATTAATAAAGGTGATCCAATAGAAGTCCGACGCAGAGGCATTGAGCTACCGCTGGCTGATAGTGATGAATAAAGAATAGTATTATCCTAATTACTACCCAAGATTGAGTAACTCTCAACTTTTCCCAAAGGGACCCCTTTGGGGCAACTCTCAACTCTCAACTTCTCAAGCCGTCTTTCTCATAAAAAGCCCTTCCGTCGTTTGGAGCACAATCTTCCCCTCGCCTTTTTCATTCAATCCTAATTTCATCTTCAACTTACTAGCCGTCTCTGGTAAGAAAATTTCCAAGTAAGGAATCATTGCTTTCAAAGTATTCAGCATTACGCTCAAAGTCTTTACTAATGCTTCTTTATCAGTTTTAGCCAGTTCCCAAGGCTTCTTTTCATCAATCCATTGATTGAATGATTTGAAGTGCTTCATCATCGCTTGCACTGCATGATGAATTTCAAATTTAGCCATTGATTCATCCAATTCACGATCAAATTCAGCAACATTAGCAAGTACCGGAGCATCTTCTTGTACCACAATTTCATTTTTGATAGCCATAGCTACTACTCTTTGCACGAGATTGCCTAAATTATTCGCCAATTCTCCATTATAGAGGTCTACAAAACGTTCACGATTAAAGTCCCCATCTTCAGATGCTGGGATCTCACGTGCTAAATAATAGCGTAATGGATCTACACCAAATTCTTCGATATAGGCAAATGGGTCAGCACTATTTCCAGATGATTTACTCATTCTTTCCCCATTGAGCGAGATATAACCATGCACATAGACATCAGTAGGCAATGGTATATGAGCTGCCAAAAGCATTCCTGGCCAGATAGTGGCATGAAAACGTTGAATATCTTTTCCTACAAAATGAATCCGTTTGGTAGCAGGATTACCCCAAAACTTTTTATAAGTTTCACTTTCTTCAGCATAGCCAACTGCTGATATGTAATTCGTCAAAGCGTCGCACCAGACATACATGACTTGATCTTCATCACCGGGCACGGGTATCCCCCAAGGCAAAGCTTCTTTAGAACGAGAAAAGCTAACATCTAGTAAACCACTTTTAGTCAGACTTAGCATTTCATTAGCACGATGGGGCGGCAATATATTGAGCCTCTTTTCTTCAATCGCTGCTTTGACTTGGTCATTAAATGTACTCAGCAAAAAGAAGTAGTTCTCTTCAGATACTCTTTGCAATGTCCGGGTGAGATGATCAGGACATTTGCCATTTACCAAGTCTTTCTCTGTCTTGAATGACTCACAACCTTCACAGTACAGTCCTTCATAGGTGCGCTTCTCTAGCAAGCCAGCATCTTTCAGTATATTCCATAGTTTAGCGACTGCTGGCCAGTGCCTAGTTCGATCCGTTGTGCGAATAAAGTCATCATTGCTTATGGCAAAGGCTTTTGCCAACGCTTTAAATTTTTCCGCATTTTCATCCACGAAAGTTTGCGGATCTTTTCCTGCCTCTTTGGCACTTTTGAATATTTTACTACCATGCTCGTCTGTCCCAGTAAGAAAATAAACATCATGACCGCGCATTCGATAATAGCGGGCGTAGACGTCAGCTTGCAGCAATTCAAACGCATAGCCTACGTGAGGAGCTCCATTGACATAAGCAATTGAGGTCATGATTTGTACTGGATTCTTAGGGGTAGCCATGGGGAAAGTAATTAACAGATACCAATTTACAACTCCTAATTAGGAATGCAAATAAAAAGCGATTCTCCCCTTTTAGGTTTGAAATCGCTCTTATGTAAGAAACTAGATTCGACGATACATCACATAGTATGGCACAAATAACCCTTTGGAGCAAGCAAGTGGAGGAAAAATTGCGAATTGAGAATTGCGAATTATAGCTCACTGGAGTCAGCTTTTCCCTTAGCTTTCCGAAGGGATAAAGAAACCTGCTGAAATTGGCGTTTAGCAGGACTATAAATTCATCCTGAGCGCAACGGAGTGGAGTCGAAGGATCTTGCCGACACTCTGATCAATCGAGTGTACTCTCCACTCACATTAGTTTCTTCTTCCAGCTCACCCCACCCTTCCCATCTTTTACCTCGACTCC
>CAZXKW010000083.1:0-4248 GCA_964641565.1 uncultured Candidatus Peribacteria bacterium | reverse complement strand
TTTCTTCACTTAGAAATTGCGTTACATGATCACTAGACTTCAGTAACTGTGTAGCAATAACATTTTGACTTAAGGTTGTTTTCAATTGATCAAGCGGCACTCCGTTGAGAGTCACATCACTCTTAGTTTGATCTAATACCTGTACATTGAGTTTTGCCTTTTCCGTATTGAGTTCTACTTGGTCATTCACAACCACATAGAATTCAATCACAAAAGCACGACCGGCAAGCTTACTATCAAACACTAATTCGGGCATGAAAGTGGCAAATCCGTTGGGCGAAACAAAGTCTTGCTGTTGCTTTGCTTGTTTGAGCATACTTACACCTCGTTCCAAATAAATAGGCCGAATGACGGTGTCTTGATTCCAAATTGTCGTCCCTAGATTTTGAAATGTCAGAGTAGGTTTAGCAGTTTTGCCAGCTTCTGCAACTACACTTGCAGTCACCGATTGCGCTTGAGAGCGGTATACTTTTTGAGTTTCAGGGATAACAGGAATATTTGGTGCAGAGGCTTTACGGTAGATACTAGTATCAAAAACAGGGAAGGTAATATTTTGTGCTACTGCTGCATCGCCAGACCTTAATGCCGGAAGAAGATTATAAAGTTGCTCTCCAGGACAGCTTGTAGCTCGGACATTGCGATGACCAATGATATTAGGCAATAGATCACCATAGAAAAGCCCCATGCCTTTCGTATCAACATTATAGGCCTGACTTTTAGCTTTAATGAGACTTTGCAAAGCTTGTAGAGCAGCAGCTGTTGGCGTTTCATTTTGGAAATTGCCTAAAAGGGCCACTCCTAATGACCCGTTGTTTTTACAAAGTGTATGTGCAGCTATTGCCATATCACCACCTGCTCGACCTTCATAGATATGACCAGCTGGATCAATCAGGTAATTGTAGCCAATATCTCCCCAATCACGAGAGATGGTGTGGAAGTAATAAATAGATCTAACAGCTGCTTTATAATCAGCTTCATCGATAATTCCACTTTGATCGTAATCTTTGATCTCCATATCTGTATGGTGAACCACGATTTTGCGAAGCTTCATCGTATAAGCGATTGGCCAGGTAAAGGCCTTACCAGCGACATCAGTAGAGATTACTTGCCCAATTTTAAACTCTTCCGGGTACTTAGCTTGGAGTAAATTACAATTAGCGCCATACTCGTCAGCATCAGATTTATTCTCAGTTGGAGAACCTGTGGGTGTAGGTGTAGTGGTTGGTTTCACGGAAGTAGGCTTTGGTGCGGGAGTCTTCTTTGCCGCCTCAGCTCGTAAACGATCACGAGTCTCACGCAAACGAAGGGATTCATCTGCCCCCCATTGAGAACGAGTAATAACAGTCTCATCTGCAGAAGCTTGAGGAATAAAACTATTATCCTGCATGCCAGGATCTAATAAATGAACTTGAATGTCATGAATATCACCCGCTTTTACTAGTACTTTCAATTGTAATTGACTGGAAGGAGCAAGTAAGGCTGGTGAACTAATTCCCAGACCGGCATCAGGATCATTGACCATTTCCAACCATTCATCACCATTACTAGCCCAAAGACTAACGTCGCTATTTGCTGACTGCACCCAGGTAGCTTGAATTGCCGTATATTCACTCACACTTTCCACGCTAGAAAAGTATGGAGCTGAGCTGGCAACTAAAGTATCTTCACCAAAAGGCAGTACCGTTGAACTAGCCATTGCTGGAGGTATCGATAAAGAAGACGCTACCTGCGCACCAATGAATGGCTGCAACATCACTTTATCTAAACCACTACCAATAGTAATGGCTACAATGAGAGCCAAACTAACAAGTAACCGTCGAGAGTAAGCTGCACTTTCCATAAGCAAGGAATCTGAATTAAATGCGAATTTCATTATATAGTACCACAATCTACTCGTGGAAGAGTGACCTGGTACTATATATTAGTTTGACATGGAAAGAAAGATGTCTGCTTACAGTATTGGAAAAGTGATCACTACCGTAGTCCCTTTTCCAGTTGCACTTTCAATCCCAATCTTGCCTTTATGTCTCAAAACAATATCTCTAGCAATGGACAAACCCAGTCCACTACCAGGCAACAACACATCTTTTCCACGGAAAAACGGAATAAATACTTTATTTAAATCTTGCCTCGCTATGCCTGGTCCACTATCAGAAATAATAATTTGATACTTTCTGCTCACCAGTTTTAACTCACAGCTAATATTCGGAGGCGAGGCATCTGCTTGGCCGTATTTCAAAGCATTCTCAATGATATTTCTGATTAAAACATTCAAATCTGCTTCTACACCTTTAAACATACATTGGGCCTTGCCACTATAAATAAACACAACAGAGGGAAATGCAGATTGGTATTCCCTGATCAAATCTTGCAATAAAGCATTGAGATCAAAAAGCTGTAACGGTTCCTGATAAGCACGTTCATGCAATAAAGAACCTAATAAATCGCTAATCTTTTGGGTATTAGCATACATCGCACTTGCCTCACGGACTAGCTGTGACTCAGGATCCGTATTTTGCAACCTCTCCTGCCATTGGGTTAATTCAGCCTGTAACAACGCGAGCAAAGATCTCATGTCATGAGCCTTTTGAGCTAAAGATGAAATTGGTAATTTAGCAGACATAGAATTTAATTAGCCAAGGCAACATTGTCATCACTCCCCACAGTTTTTGGTGCTTCCTTCTCGGACTTCCAGGTAATAATATTAAGTTCATCAGCGACAATTTCAGTGATAAACCTCCGATCTCCTCCTTGATCAGCATAGGAACGGTTAACAATTTTACCCTCTACATACACAGCCGACCCTTTAGCTAAGTATTGTTTAGCTACTTGAGCCAATTTACCCCATATCACTACACGGTGAAAGTCAGTGGACTTTTTGCGCTCCCCATCTTGCTCATACTCTCGATTGGTAGCTAATGGAAAAGAAACCATAGCTTGACCTTTTGGCATAACCTTTTCATCCGGGTCAGCTGCCAAATTGCCTAATAAAACTGCTTTGTTGATGCTTCTCATAAAGAAAAAGTTAGTAAGCAAGCATCAAGATAAAGGAACAAAAATGAAATAATTCTGATTGACAGGGCGTTTGGAGAAGTCAGACGTCTGAAGCTTGAGGCCTGAGGCCAGGAGTTTGATGTTAAATGCTAGAATCTAGAGTCTAAAATTGGCATAAGATACCAATCTTTGGCTTCCGCAAGTCTTCCCTGAGGGCACGCTTTCTTTGAAATTCTGCATTCTGCATTCTGAATTCTGAATTTAACTTTACAGTTTTTACTTATTCCCAAAAGCTATGCTATATTCCGCGCGTCTTCCTTTACTATTCATCTATGTTAAGACAATTATGGGCGCGCGTAGTATTGATTTGTATTATTGCTTTAGGATTAGGTTTGATTAGTGCTCCTACTGGAATCAAAGAGTCAGTATTAGGAGCCAACCCTGAACCTGGTAGTTTTTCTGAATCAATTCAAAATATTAAGTTCAATCTTGGTCTCGATCTCCAAGGAGGAACCCAATTACGTTACCGTGTAGATACTAGTAGCGTCCCTGTAGTTGATCGTGCATCAGTAGTAGATGGTATCAAGGGCGTGATGGATCGTCGCATCAATGCTTTAGGCATCTCTGAAGCCGTCGTACAAACTTCTCAACTTGGTGATGACCACTACATCTTGGTCGAATTACCTGGAGTAAAAGATATCAATGAAGCGATTAATCGTGTGGGTAAAACTGTACAATTAGAATTTAAAGAACAAAAAGAGGAATGGTCACCAGAAGAAAAAGCTGCCAATGAAAAGTACAACACCGACACTGTAGCTCGCGCAAAAGCAATTCTTCAGGATGCTCAGAAGCCTGGCGCGGACTTTACTAAAATTGTAAAAGAAAAATCCGAAGGAAATAAGATTGCCACTGGTGGTGAAATCGACTTTCAAGGTGAAAACGAAATGAATCCAGCTGTATGGCCTCAAGTTAGCCAGTTACCAGCAGGCAAATTAGTAATGGTTGATTCTCCAGACGCAGTCTACGTAGAAAAAATCCTCGAAACCAGAAAAGAAGACGCGGTAGAAGCAAATCACATTTTAGTCAGCTATAAAGGTGCAACTCGTGCTAGTCCAAATGTTAGCCGTACCAAGGAAGAAGCAAAAAAACTAGCTGATGACATCAAAGCTCGCGTCAATAAAGATAACTTCTCAACAGAAGCTGCTAGCAACTCTGATGACGCGAGTAATCGCGAGAAGGGCGGAAGCCTCGGTA
>CAZXKW010000082.1:0-4366 GCA_964641565.1 uncultured Candidatus Peribacteria bacterium | reverse complement strand
GCCTGGGAATTAAAAGCTAAAAGTTAATAAGTGAAAAGTTTAGCGATTACTGTTAATTTTAACCGTTTACTTTTAAGCAGCGTATAAACAAGCCCCATTTTCATCCCTTACCCACAAATCATGTTTACCTAAAGCGCGTTTCAAAACGCCACGATAAGCAGCTACTTCTTGATAAAGATCAAATGGATCAAGCCGTCTTGTAGGATCCTTGCTAAAATTCGGTGGAATACGTGTAAAACACTCCATATGAAGATGGGGATCATCCCAACTTTCCAGATTGCCTTTAGCTTTCGCTAAACCGCTCACGCCGACAGCCCCAATCAATTCACCACGAGAGATTTTGCGACACTTTGCTTGAAAATCAGCGATATCTTGATACAAAACAACAGGATCACAGCTACCATCTTCTTCCCATTTCGGATCAAACTTTGGGATAGTTTCCTCAACCTTAGATAAATGCGCATAGGTGAGATAGAACGGATTGCCATTGTCAGCGAAACATAGCTGAGCCACAAAATTGCCCAAACCAAAGCCAACTGAAGGTCGTCCTTCTACTGCATCGGTAAAATCAATATGTTCCGATTGAAGCACATAACCATCACGAGAAGCGAACACAGGAGTACCCAAAGGTAACCCGAAATCAATACCATAATGTCTCGCCAGTCCATGAATAGCTTTTTCATGCGCTGAATATAAATATCCTTCTTCTATAACGGGGCCTGGTTTGGATTTAGCTGAAAATGGTAGAGCAATTTGAGCTGGTGGTAAGTAATCTCGATCAATATTGAGCATCATTGGTTTTGAACTAAGAGAGTTTGTTGAATAACTGATCAAGAGCAGCTAGATAAGCTTGGTGGCCAATATCATGCCCTGCTTGAGGAACCACTATACCACAAGAGCCAGATAATTGCTCTAAAGCATCATGGTAGCGAGTGAAGCACTGAGGAACTTCTTTCTCCCCTACTAGTAAATAATTTTGTGAATGACTTTTAGCAGCCAGTTTACTAAAGTGAGTTTCTTGAAAAATGGCCATACGCTTTTTGCCAACAGCTTGATTCCACCAAGGCTTCAATGAAGAAATATCTTCAGAAAAATAAGGTGACAATGAGCAGAGAATAGCTGTCTTGGTGGGCAGATTGATACTAGATAGAAAAGCAATCATGGCACCAAAAGAAAACCCCAGCACCATTTGTGGACCAACATATTGCTGACGGCATTGATCGAAAGAACCTGCCCAATCGGTAAGAGTATGATAGTTCCACTCAGGTTGAAATAGAATGACTTGTTGGAAAGATTTCTGTGCAAGCTTTTTTACTTTCAACCAAGCTAGATCAGTAATTTTCTGCTTGAACCCAGGAACAATGAAAAGTGTCATGGGAATATTTTGAATACATCAAGTTATTTTATAGCATACAGGCACAACATTTATTCTGACAGTGGTGAAATATCGAAATGATAAACATCTTCTTGAGTGCCCAAAGATTGGTAAAGCTTAATTGCTGGTAGGTCCTCTTTATCTGCCTGCACAAAAATTACATAAGCCTGATGCTCCTGAGCAATCTTTTTTAAGTAGTTTATTAGTCGAGTAGCAATACCCTGACGACGATGCTGCTCGGAGACAGCCAAATCGTAGATATAAATTTCGCTGCGCTCTTGTTCGAACTTTTTCAACTCGTACCCTGCTAAACCACCAACAATAGTATCTCTATCAAGGGCAACGACAACTATGAAGTGAGATTGGTTAAGTAGAGACTTGAGATAGGCATCACTGGGTACATGATCTTGATAGGTAGAAAGTTCATTAAAAGCCTGACCGAACAACTTGAGTAATTGCTTCATTTGGCCTAAGTCATTAGCAGTTAGCTGTTTGTAGCTATAATTCATAACAAAGGATGATTAATACCTTAAGATTAGCTAATGAGAGCGCAGGACTCAAGCTTCATGTCAGCAGGATCCTTCCACTTCAGCAAGCTCAGGGGCAGGATGCCCCCAATGAACGACAATTCTGTATTCTGACTTCTGCATTCTGAACTTCAATGTTATTCTCAGATAGTACTACTTACTCTTATCTCGTGAATAGCAATTACGATATTATTATCTGTGGAGCTAGTTTTGCTGGACTGACTTTAGCTAAACATCTACCTTCACATCTCAGTGTCCTTATTATTGATCGCAAGCCGGCTATTGGTAGTAGTGTGGAATCGACTGGACTCATCACAGAGCATACGCGGGAAATATTTGCTCGTTTTTTTGATATCGACAAATATATTACCAATCCAATCACTTCCATTGCAGTAATTGCTAGCAACTTTGATGATTACTTTATTTCCAAAACTGACCATAACTGGATATACCAGACTGATACGCGGGAACTAGTAAAAGCATTAGCGCAATCATTGCCAGCTAATGTGACAATACTGGAAGGGTGTTCATTGGAAAGTTACCAAAAGAGCGAGAAAACGATTACTGTTCAGCTGAAACAAAAAGGTGAAACCTTTACCATTACTACTCAATTTTTAGTAGGCAGTGATGGTGGACACTCGAAAGTGGCTGAGGGAAATGCTCAGTTAAGTAAAAACAGTCGTTATCTCTTCGGCATTGAGCAGGTATACAACGGACATGTGCACTTAGGGCCAGCCCCTGAAAAGACTATTTATCACTTTTGGTTCGGAGAATTCTCATTAGGATACGGTGGCTGGCTATCCCCCACTATTCTCAATGGTAAAGCGGCATTTCGTTTAGGTTTAGCAAAACTCTATGGGAAAGACATGCAACAGAGCGGGCCGTTATTACAAGCCTTTGTAAAAAAGTTAGTGGAAAAGAAAATTATAACCATCGATCCTCCCGAAGCCAAACCAATCTACGCCTTTGGCAGTGCTATTCCCCTCTCTGGTGCTTTAAAAAACATTGTTGACGACAATGTACTCTTATTAGGTGATGCAGCTGGCTTATGTGGAGCATTTGCTGCTGACGGTATCAAAGGAGCAATTGTTTCTGGTATCGAAAGTGCTCAGCTGATTACGGCGTACTTTGAAGGGAAAACATTTACGTCTACTGATCTACAAAACAGAATAAATAGCTATAATCAGCTGATGCATTATTATAAGAAACAATTGCGGTACCGCTGGATCTGGGATCAAATGAAAAGAAATGACACCTTTGATGCAATGTTCAAAGTAATTCAAGCAGAAAAAGAGAATTTCTTACATCAATTTTGTGACAGCAAGGATAAGCGCAGCAGTTTAATCTGGACCGTACTCAAAGTACGACATTTCTTTAAACTTGTGAGGTATAGTTTATTAGTGCTGAGAGATATGTTGTTTTATCGATCGCCAACACAGCCGAGTTCAAAGTAGCTCAGTAAAATCACTGAGCTGCTTTTACTTCCAAATAGTAGCCTTTTAATTGAAGATAATAACGGGTACGGAAATAAATAATAGTAAAGATCAAGCCAATTACACCAACAACAGTAAACACTAAGGCAATACCTCTGGCAGATCCTGTACCAAACCAAGAACCAATTAATTGTGCACCAAGACCATTAGTCATAAATGGAATGGCAATGAACTGGGTGATTGGTCCTATCAGGAAAGCCATCAGTGGTGAGGCAGCTTGTTCGACACTTTGAGAGAAACCAAATACCCTGCCCTGCCGATCGTGAGGTACTACTTTTTGAATAATAGTTTGTTCAGCAGCTTCAATAAAAGGAACTACAGATAAATAAATAAAACACCCCACAGTTAATAATCCAATTGAAGGCTGAAGCGTAAA
The DNA here is from genome assembly GCA_964641565.1 of uncultured Candidatus Peribacteria bacterium. Classification (GTDB taxonomy): domain Bacteria; phylum Patescibacteriota; class Gracilibacteria; order RBG-16-42-10; family RBG-16-42-10; genus JAGNZB01. Next base: position 595 of record CAZXKW010000082.1, on the reverse strand, counting down.
GAAACAGGTGACAAACCAAATGACAATATTGGCTATGAATAGTGCTTTCAATGGATTCTTGCCCAAGCCAAACTTGGCAATTACTAAACCACCGACCATAAAGCCCAGACTGAGTAAAGACCATAACAAACCCCAGACTTGGACAGATACTAGAGATAAACCATAAGCGTCCATTAAAGACATAAAGACTCCCCCAAGGAGATTGTTGCAGGTGGTAAACAGAATCAAGGCCATGAGACCGGGCACCTTACCTATAGCAGCCAGTGTCCCTTTGATATCTATCTTTTTAGGTTTATCAGCAGAATGAACAATTTTCTTTTCTTCAATTGGCAAGAAAATGAGATGGATAATCGCTGTCAAAGTGAGAACAATAGCTATCAAAAAAACGTAATACATCCCGCCCCAACCAACCAAAAACCCACTAATAGCTGAAACAATAAAGAATGCTGTCCCAGATACTGTCCCTACTAATCCATTCGCCTTATCTCGATTCTCTACTGGAACCAAAAGTGTCACTAATGTTGGCAAAGCAATGTTCCGCAAATTACCCGCCAATACACCAATTAAAATTAACACTACAAATACCCACAGCATA
>CAZXKW010000081.1:0-4419 GCA_964641565.1 uncultured Candidatus Peribacteria bacterium | reverse complement strand
ATGGTTACTGCTTATACAAGGCTGCATAACTATCACCCTTGGTAATGTAATAGAGTTAATTGAATTCGCTATGAGACAGAGCCTTACCGACACTAGATTGGGGCTCTATTATTCAGATACTATGCTGGACTTAGTAATGAACTTTTCTGGAGTAACAATAGCTTTGATTATCGCTTGTTTTTTATTCAAAAAAGACGACTAGAAATACATAGGATCACTTGCAAGCGATTATTGACTTTTTCTTAAAAAGAGTCAATATAACAATTCAAATTACTTATTCCATGCTTAAGCTGAATCTATCACCAGAAGCTTACACCCCTCCATTAGCACAAAGAACTAGCTCATACTTATCTACTGCATTTCAAAAAATTGGATTAAATTTTTTGGCAATAAAAACATTCTTTAGCAGCGACCCTGCATTATTTAAACTTTTCTTTGTAATGCTAATTTTGGCTGAAAAAACTCGAACAGATGAGATTGAAAAACAAAAAACCTCAAGACGGGAACAGAAAAGACTTTTCTACAAAAACGGCAAATAGTTGAAAATTTCAGCAAAAGACCCAATTGAAAAGAAATTACTATAACCAAACAATATCTTGATTCCTTTTCCACCAGGTCATTTGCCTCTTAGCATAAGCATTAGTTGCTCGAATCACTTCAGCCTTCGCTTCAACCTCAGAACATGTATGTGTGAGAAATTCTATTACTTGGCGATAGCCAATACCTGAGAAGGCTTCTGATTTAGTATCAAACTTTTTTAGTAATGCTCGGACCTCAGAGACCAAACCCTGTTGCCATTGGAGCTCGACTCTAGCAGCAATTCTTTCTTTCAGTATTTCACGATCAGGATTAAGCCCCAGTATCAAAGTAGGCCATAGCTTATTTCCTAAACGCTGCTCTTCCCACAACCATTTACCCGTTGCTTCGTGATGCATAAGAACTCTCTGCAGACGAACGGGGTTTTTAGTATCGATCCACTGATCAATATCGGGACGTACTAAAAGGGCCTCACGTTGTAATTCTTCCAATGTTTTTTTGCGCCATTTTTCTTTTAGTCCCCTATCTTCTTTCTCCTCAGGCCACTGGTAATTATAGACCACGGCATCGATATACAACATCGTGCCACCGACTAAGAGAGGCAACTTTCCTCGTTTCAAAATGTCATTGATAATTGAAATTGCTTGGTCTTGAAACTGGGCAGCAGAAAATGATTGATCTGGATCCAATATATCGATGAGATGATGCGGTACCTGAGCTTGTTCCTCCATACTTGGTTTAGCCGTACCAATATCCATCCCTTTATACAATAGTCGAGAGTCAGCTGACACAATTTCCAGGGGGAAGTGTTTAGCTAATTCCAAAGCCAATGCTGTTTTGCCTGAAGCGGTAGGCCCCACGAGCACTAACAAAAATTGTGGATCTAACTGACGTTGTTTTTCAACCAAATGAATCGCCTGCTCTAGGCTGCTTTTTGACCTCTCAGTACCCATGTCAATGTTTCATCAATAGTAACAGGCACAATATCGCCCAACTTTACATCGTCAGCTGGGAATTCTACATATTTGAAATGCTCTGAGCGCCCGGAAGCTACTCCTTTTTTAATTTTATCCACTAATACATGGACAACCTTCCCTACATATACTTTGTTCTTTTCTTCTACAATATCTTCTTGAAGAGCATGAACGAGATTGAACCTGCGCTTCTTTTCAGCAGCAGGAATATCATCCTTCATCTTATAAGCTAGCGAATGTGGTCGAGGTGAATACATACCCAAGAACACCAAATCAAATTTGGCTTTGCGATACAGATCAAGCGTATCCTGAAACTCTTCTTCAGTTTCACCACAGAAGCCTACAATCATATCTGTAGTAATCGTAATACCAGGAATGGCTTCATAGAAACGATTAACTAACTCTAGGTAGCTTTCTTTGGTATAGTAACGATTCATTCTTCTCAGCACACTCGAAGAGCCAGATTGTACTGGCAAATGAACTGTAGGACAGAGCTTTTTGATAGTAGCATGAGCCTTAATCATATCCTCCTTCATATCTTTTGGATGCGGTGATGTATAGAAAATGCGCTCAATGCCATCTATGTCGGCCACCTGTTGCAAGAGATATGCAAATGAAGCGGGCTTGCCATCTTCTTTGGCTCCACGAAAACTATTGACGTTTTGGCCCAGTAAAGTGACTTCTTTTGCCCCTGTTTTCACAAAGGCTTTAATTTCATCAAGTACATCTTTCACTGGACGACTTTGTTCACGCCCACGAGTAAATGGCACAATACAAAAGCTACAGAAGTTGTTACATCCCGTCATAATTGGCACATACACCTGGAAGTTGTTCTTAGTCTTAGGCACGATATTGAGATAGTCTCCATATTCAGGCAACTTCAAATTTACCCCCATAGTCTTCGCTAGTTTTTGAGGCAAGGTTGGTAACTCCTGAATATCAAAAGTAATATCTACTTCTGGTAGCTTATGCTTAAAGTTGTACCCCTTATGAGCCACCATACAACCAGTAATACCGATCACCAGATTAGGATTTTTTCGCTTCAGTTCTTGCCACTTATCTCTACTTCCTAAAATACGATTCTCGGATTTTTGGCGAACAGAACAAGTATTATAAATAAGGACATCAGCATCGCCTTCAGATTCTGCTTGAGTAAAGTTCATTGCTTCCAAGACAGCTGAGACTCTTTCTGAATCAGATACATTCATCTGACACCCGTAGGTAGTAATATGATATTTACGCATAAACTCTTATTTCTGAGCAGGAGTAATGTAACATAAAACCAACTAATTACGAGACAAAAACGATCTAACATTTTCAATCAAGTAGCCGCCAATATTTACAGGCGTTGTCTTTTGTTTTAAAATAGCAAACAATTAAATTGGTTTTGCTGATGAAAAAATCAATATTTGGATTGATGATAAGTATATCTACAGGATGCGCTTCAGTACAATCACCTTCTGTAGTGGCACCTATTGCTACTGTTGTTGCAACGGCAGAAAGATGCCAGGTATGGCATACTGGAAGAGCGGAATTACAAAGATTCTTACATCAATCCACTCAAGACCGAGATGATGCAGAAGAAAATCTGGCCGATGCAAACACCAGCTTTGAACTTGCTGATCAACTCCTTCATCAACGTATCAAAAGCAATCGACCTACAGTCCAAGAGTCTAGAGATCGCGAAACAGCTAGAGTGCACATAAAAAGAATTACCTTAAACCTAACAACTATCAATACTCTTACTGAAGAAATAAACGCGGCCATTAACATGGGTGATTACGATTGTAATAATTAGGTCATTTTGAGCCAGGTCTGCTCATTTCCCTTTACTGACCTGCAACTTCAACAAATCAATACAGCTTCACTATTTACCGTTCACTTTAGACAGCTCAAATCTAAAGAGTGTAACACGCAACATTACAGACATCGCTACAATGCAACTTTAATACTATTTGTAAAGGAAGATTATCTATATCGAGTAGATAGCTTGCATTCGAGTGGTATATTGAAGGCTAATATCAATTAGTACTCATGATCACCCAACAAGTTAGCCAAGCCCTTTCTCACTATCTACTAGCGGCTTCAGTCAAAAATATCGATGGCGCCTATGCCGATCTTGAGGTAGAAAATACTGGGGAACATCTCCGCTGGCCAATAGCCCATCTACCAGCTCATATCACGCCAGGGATGTCACTCAGTATCCAGATTGGCAATCCTGATCAAATCAAACGAGAACGAGACGCTATAGCCCACCAAGTACTCAAAGAACTCATCCATTGAAACTCACTCCATGTATCCAGCCAAACTTTACCTCAAAAATTTCTTAAGTTATGGCGATCAGGGAGTGGAAATTGATTTCACTGGATATCAAATATTGTTGTTGATTGGGAAAAATGGTGCGGGCAAAAGTTCAATTCTAGATGCGATTCTGTGGGCCTTGTGGGGTAAAACACGCAGTGGTGGAGACAATGACATCATGCACAGTGGCAGTAGCGATATGGAGGTACGCCTCGACTTTGTCGTGCGTGATGCTACGTATCGAGTAGTACGCAAACGCAGCAAAAAAGGCAAAAGCTTCGTATCTGTACTCGAGCTACAAAGCTTAACGGAACCAATTACAGTCTTGACTGATGCGACTATCATTCAAACCCAAACCAGAATCGATGAGCTTATCGGTGTGGACTATGAATTACTAGTTAACTCGGCTTTTTTACGTCAAGGACAAGCACAAGAATTCACCCAAAAGTCTCCGACTAAACGCAAACAGTTACTAGCCACTCTCCTCGGGCTAGAACAATATGCCCAGTACCACGAACAAGCCAAGAAGAATCTCAAACAGACAGAAATTGAACTAGCCCAATTAGAGCGCGACATTACTGTTGGAGAACAAACAATACTTCAGTAT
>CAZXKW010000080.1:4070-4453 GCA_964641565.1 uncultured Candidatus Peribacteria bacterium | reverse complement strand
ATTTGGCGCAGTCTTTCAGTTGGACTGATATCGGGAAGTGGAAGCTGGTGTTCAAGGCAAAATGCTTCTTCTAAATCACTAACGGTAAATGCTTTACCAGAGATAGTACAAGTTCGCTTTTGCATGAATACAGACTTACTTCTTCAAGTCACCGATATAAAAGTTTGGTAAATAACTTCGTGCTTCAGCAGAATGAGGAGTGCCTTCACCTGGTCGGTCTTCAAACATCGTAGTAGCATCTTTGCCACAACCTTGGTTGATTACTGGACCACCAGCATGATTACCTGAAGCGATTAGACCTGTAACATTGTAAACTTTATCATGAATAGCCATCCAACAATCAGTAGGTAGGTTGTGAGCAGCAATTTCAGTCAAAGTATATT
>CAZXKW010000080.1:1280-4060 GCA_964641565.1 uncultured Candidatus Peribacteria bacterium | reverse complement strand
AAGCTTGCACTAAGAACTAAGATAGACAATCTTTTCATGATGAGAAAGTTAATCCGCCCGATTATAGTCCTTTATGTGGAAAATCTAAAATCTAAATTTTAGATTTGAATATGGAATGTTCTATTGGCCCGCAGGTGGTAGGCGATGGTATAGCGCACGATTGGTGACAATAGTGGCAATGGGGGTGGTGATTGGCACTGGGGTTTGAGGATGTACAATCGTTTGTGTTTCCGCAGTAGCATTTTCCCAACCCATAACAGTGAAGTCATTGCATTGGCCATTGTCAGTCCAAGTGATTGTGACCCCTCTAGGGTGTGCTGGGGTGCCTACATTCCAACCCCGAGTGCGGATAAAACTAGTAATTGGACCAGCCAATCCATAAGCAAGATGACGAGGATCAGTATTGGGGCGTGTGATGCAATGTGCCAGTGCGGCAGTATTACTGAGCAACGCAGTTCGTACGCCAAGTTTTAAGGACGAGTGAGTACCTAAGTAGAAGCTGCTAGATACTGAGACAGTAGTATTTCTTTGTTGTGGTGATGGCGGAATTTCAGGAACAGGAGAAGGTGCTGGCAATGTTACATTAGTTACTGTCGGTACCAATGGTTGGGGAATAGCTGTAGTTGTGGTGGTGTTAGCATCTGTAGTCTCTATTAGGGTGACGCGATTGCTCCATAAAGCACCGCCAATACCCGCTGCAGTGCCTAGAAGTGCAAATGCTAAATAGAGATTTCTGTTGGAGGTTCTTGGTGGTTTGATTGAGATAGTTGGTTGTGGGGTAGCGACTAACTGGGGAGTTGCTACTACTTGTGGAGTGGTGGCTGCCGGTGGTGGTGTGATTTCATCTAAATCGAATAGAGGCGCTGGGGGGGCTTTCACAGGTTCTTTTGTGGCGGCAATAATAGCATCAATAGCGGCATTTGGTGTTGATGTATCAACTGCAACTTTATCCGCTAATGTCTGATACTCAACCACTTTTGCTAGTTCCATTAGTGCATTGGCATCATCATCTGGTAAATTCTCTAATTCTAAATCTATTGGACCAGACTTGTCTGCTTCTTCGAGATCTCCAGTATTCCCAATTACCTCAGCAATTGCGTCCCGAGTCACTGGTGGTACAGGCATTTTAGTTACGCGTCTTGTGGATTGATGTTTTTTTATAGCAATGATGGTAACACAACTAATAAAGTGATTGATCTCGGCTTGAATTTCTATAAGAGGGAGCCAATCATCCTCAAAATCTCCTAAAAGGATTGTAAAGTGCCGTCTAACGATGTCCGTGATAGTGTCATCAGGATTATCTTTACTGACAATATCATCGAGAATTGCTTTGATGAAATTAGTGGGTTTCAATGCTTTGATTTTATCAAAAACTTTTTCAGCTGCAATTTGTTTATTGATTCCTTCAAACATTTCATGGCGTTTTGGTATAGCTTTTATATGTGCTTGAATTAAGCTAAGAATATCAATACAAGCTAGTATAGCCATTGATTCAGCAGTGTTTAGTGTTAGTGCTGCTGCTCGCTGAGGTATAGTTGGTCGCCCTGGCTTTGGGGTTCGATGTAATCTTGCAACTAAACTAGCTAGCATTGCTGTTTTTTTGTGAGTTTGATCAGGGCCATTTTCAGAGATCTTTTCCGGAAATTCTAAAGGAGTACTCATACCAAATTTTAGTGACAGCTAAATTAACATCTTTTGGCAATAAATCAATAGCTGCTGGCTAAATGGAACAATCTAAGTGATTGTCTTTTTTGGGGCGGCCACTGATTCCTTAAATTCGATGCAAATAAGTTGTTAACTGAGTGCTAAGTAGATTGCATATGCAATCACAAAAAAAACAACGATACCCAGTGTTAAGCTAATCGTTCCGAATACAATCTTTGTGCCAATGCCATATCCTGTAGCAGCAATTTTGACTTCTGAATCAGGATTTTGTGCGTGGCTGTGATCTATTTTAGTAGTCGGTAAAGCTTCTAGCATCACGGCTTCAGCTGTACTGATGATATGAACTATTTTGATTGTCAAAATTAAAAACACAATCAAACAAATGGTAGCTATAGTGTAAAAGACCGTAGTAATGCTGATGACACTGACTGAATTTTGATCATATATCATGCGGTCAATATCTCCATAGGGAAAAATGAATTGGGGAATATAATAAGCAATGCCTGCCACAATCGATGTAGCCCACCAAGTCTTTACTAGTTGCCAATTATTCGGGTCAATTACTTTTTGCCATAGTTCACGCATGCGAATATAGGGTGACCACAAGTTGGCAACAGGGAAAATACAACCGACAAGTACAATACCCGGTGTCGTGTCTGTCTCATGATCCAAAGCGTATAGGTTGCGATAAGCTTGATAAAACCAAAGCAAGAAGGCCATGATGCCACCTAGAAAGAATAAGCTAAAAACATCAGCGTTTCGCATGAACCAAACAAAAAATGAATTGAGGTGAGATGTGGGTAGCCGATAATGTAACAGTGCCCAATTGTCGACATAGAGCATGGCCATTACTATCACTAATTCGATAATGGCGACAATGTTACAAACTCTAATAATGCTTGATAATCCTTTGAGTGAAGCAAAAGAAGCTGTTGGGTCGAAATGAGTTTGTTTGGAAGAAAAATTCATATAGTTGAAAATTGAAAGTTGAAAATTTCACTAGCTATCAATTCATCCTGAGCGGAGTCGAAGGATCCGGCCGATATAGAGTTTGGATGAATGCTGAAGCTTGAAGCCTGATGCCAAAATTCGCAATTCACCATTCGCACTTCGCA
>CAZXKW010000080.1:0-1270 GCA_964641565.1 uncultured Candidatus Peribacteria bacterium | reverse complement strand
AGGATGAAAGTGAAGAGTTGCCCCGAAGGGGTCCCGTTGGGAAAAGTGGAGAGTCGCTATGACTGGCCTACTGCCGTGAGTTCTGAAGGTTGAATGAGTAGTTAAAATTCTGCACTCTGCATTCAATAATCAGTTGTCTATTTTTTCATAACATTCCTGACACAAAACAGGCTGTTCTTTTGGATCATAGACACTTACTAATGGTTTATTGCAGCTAGAGCAGGTAATGGAGAGTAGTGGTTTGATTTTGTTTTGATAGAGTTTTTCTTTGATACGTTCTAGTGGCGCTACTCGGGGGAGTGGTACTTGCATTTGGCGATAAGCAACTAGTTCTTGCTTGATAATGCGATATTTCTTACCAGTTTTAGCACAGCTATAAATATTGTTCAGGACACTGTCTTCAGTAGCTTGAATCGTATCAGCTAAAGTAGAAATTTCACTAGCACTTTCAGGTTTGTCATCAGCCCAAGTGAAGCCTCTGGTGAGTGCTTCGTCTTTGGTTAATGGGCAATAAGTCATACCTTCTGACTCATTGTAATGGCAGTAGCTCATCGATGTTGGGAAGAATTTGCCATATTCGTTGTGATGGCGCATATGTTCTCGCAATTTTTCAGTGAGTGCAAAGTAGTCTTCTTTGGAATATTGTTTATTGAGTATGCAGTACTGTTTCTTTCTAATACCGACACAGCCAAAGCAATCACTAGAACCAGCAGTGTAAATACAATATTCTAAGTCGCGCACATTGTTCCAGGTATGCAAACTGAATTTGATGTTATAAGCATTTTGGCCCACACTCATACAGCGATAAATTAGTTCAGCGTTGTTACCAAAGCCGGTAAAGTCGATACAATCTTTAGCTTTATTGAGTTGTACACCATTTTCAATGTCCTGAGATGTATTTACGAAGTAACAGTTTTGACAGTTCTGAGTACTATTGAGCTCATCACCAGTAGCATTTTCATTTTGGCTACCCATAATATATTTCACTGGGAATGATTTTCTGAAGCTGACAAACTTTTGTTTTTCTACTTGTACGGTTTGATAACTGCCAAGATCAATTGCTGCTAGCCGAGCTTGGTATGCTTCTTTAGTTAGCTGTTCATTATAAAAGCAATATTCTTTATTGCGGAGATTGACACATCCATAACAATTTTTTAGTCCACGACAGTTGTAGAGGAATGAACAATCTGAGCAGTTGGCACTTTGTTCAGCGTGACGGACATTGTAACAATTAGTGACATGATAACAGTCATAGCATAGCTCAGAGTCT
>CAZXKW010000079.1:1774-4481 GCA_964641565.1 uncultured Candidatus Peribacteria bacterium | reverse complement strand
GATAAGCAAGAAAGCCACTTTAGGAAATATATGTCAAACTTCTTTGATAAAGATCAGTTGGTTAACATTCAGGAACAGTTAAAAAAGTTAGGTCTGAGCGATCATCAAAGTGCTGTTTACATTGCCCTTTTAAGTCTGGGGCAGGTCGGTAGTTCTAAGATTATTCAGATGACTGGTTTACATGGTCAGTATGTCTATCAGTCACTCTATGATTTAGAGGAGAAGGGTTTGGTGGGGCATATTATCTACAATGGTCGTAAACGTTTTCAAGCAAAGCATCCTAGCGTGCTCAATCAAATTGCTGAAGCTCAGAAAGATATTGCCAGTGCCGTAGTTACTCAACTTAATAGCTTTCTGAGTTTGCCACCACCCCAACAGTTTGATATCTACCAAGGTGAAGATTCTTATGTACGTTATGAGTTTCAATCTTTAATGTCTGCAGAGAAAGAGAGTTTACTTTGTATTATTGGAGGAGATGGGGATCACTTTGTACGCATTATGGGGGCCAGGCTATCTGAGTATGAAAGAATTAGAAATCGCAAAGAAATTCAGATTCGTTATTTAGGCAGTATTAGTCAGGCAACTGAGTTGGCTAGCATGCAAAAACAACGGAAACTTTTTGATTTCCGTGTTTTGCCAGGACTCTTTACAGGTTTAGTGAATACTAATATTTGGTCTAGTCATATTGGTCTCAATCTTTTTGGTAATCCTATTCTTTGTTTTACGATTAGCAATAATCAAGTTGCTGATAGTTATCGAGGCTTTTTCAATACACTATGGGTACCAAGTAGCATTTTGAAATAGGTGATAGTGAAGTTAGCTAACTGCTAGATTAGCCTGGATGACTTTAAGGAATGGAGCTAGCGTGTTAATCATGAGATTTCTGTTTACGGGAGCATTTTGATCAAATGACCTGTCATTAGGTAAATCAAAGAGACCTAATTGATGTGCTTTTTCAATATATTGAGTGAAGGTCTGATCATTTATGCCTTTGATAGTAATAGGTAATGGAGCAGTAGGATTGCCATCGACGAAATAAGTGCTTGAGCCTAAAAGCATTTTGAGCATTTCAGCGTAAGTAACTGGTGCATTTGGGAAGAATTTACCATCAATACCTTTGATAATCCCACGAGCATAGCCTTCACCCACTATCAGAGATAGTTCTGAAGTGTCTTTGGGGACATCCGAGAACACGCTGTTTGGATGAGGGTTATTAGTACTTGCTCCAATACAGTTACTGGTCAGTGCTACTTTTAATAATTCAAATCGTGTCAGCGGTTGAGTTGGACCAAAGTTGCCATTGCCATACCCTTGTATTAATCGTGATTGTGTTTCTTTAATTACCACTGAGGTTACTAAATCTAAATTTGGTGTGCTTGTTGCATCATTGAATTTTTGACCAGAAGTGCTGCCCATTACCAAACATGGTTTTCTGGGATTGAGAATGAGCGGTTGATTCATTGCCGCTATTGTTTCAGTCGTATTACCTGGCAGCGGAGGAGCATAGAGTGTTACCCCTTGAGCCGTACGCAGAATACCTGAACCAATTGCGCTACCTCCGCTACCATTTCTTGCACCATTGGATGAACCTGAAAGGTAGATGCCACGAGCTCCTAGATTGTTGAGCTCACCACCAGTTATGACAACTGTAATGGGATTTGAACCTCCGGTGATTGTGGCTCCACTGGGGGGATTGATAGTGAGTGTGTAAGTTTCTGGTTCTATTTGTGCTTCAATATTACCATCTCCATCTGGCACATCAGAATTACTCATCATGCCTAAGCTTAATGTTAGAGTTGTTCCACTAGCGCTATTTGGTTCGCCACTGTCTTGTGTTCCATTACCATTGGTGTCGGTAAATATATGGAGTCTAAATCTGCCACATACAGTTTCACATTCTTCTCCATCTCCGCCCCCACCACCGCCTCCACCAGATACGCGAATACCTGCATCAATATTTTCTAATACATCGCCAGCACCAGCAAATAGTGGAGCAGTATCTCCATCTGGATGGATGACGTCGCTATCAATTGTGTCATCCATACCAATATTGCTGTCTGTAAAATTTTGTTCTGAAGTTAAATTGTTGAAATTGAGTGATACATTAATGTAAGTCAGGGTGATATCGTATACCTCACCATCCATGAATGGATTACTATTGGTCATGATGAGGTGGGCCATGCCAGTGCCATTTTCAGGAGTGCTAATCAACATGCTGTAACTTTGTCCGTCACTAAGAGTTCCACCTCCACTACACGAGTCAATGTAAAGTTGATCACCATTTGCGGCTAAAAGTTGTACTTCGGTTTCAAAAAATTCACAAGTAGAGCTTGTAGTAAAGTTCAATTGATAATACCCGCCAGCAGTGGTGACAGGACATGGTACTTCTATGCTGCTTTCAACCGTCCATGAAAGATTTTCAGCACAAGATGGTGGGTCAAAGCTTATTTGATATTCACCATCACTGTCAGTAGTTGTTTCTGCGATGCTACTCCCAGTTTCTCGGTTGATAGCATCAATGTGAATATTGGTAATACCACTTTCTCCTCCATTTTCTATACCATTACCATTTTGGTCACCAAATACCTTTCCTCCAACCAAGACATTCGCTCGGTAGAGACCAATATCTAAATTCTCATAATCGGTGCCGTAAGTAATTGTAATTGGTATTCTGCCATCTGATCGTACATCACTATCTCTTGTCTCA
>CAZXKW010000079.1:0-1764 GCA_964641565.1 uncultured Candidatus Peribacteria bacterium | reverse complement strand
AGTAAATACATATGCTGGTGGTAAATTGATAACATGCAGATAGTAATTTCCTTCAGGAATCACATTGCCAGTAATACCATAGCCACCCCCTCCAGCAGCTGCAGGGCCGTTTATTTGAACAAAGCTACTGTTTTCTAGTATTACTTCTAAATTAGATTCATAGGTTTCGCCATCTTGTCTGATACCATCACGATTACTGTCGTAGAAAGGGCGACCGTAAAAGAAGTTCTTATTGAAAATACCTTGATTGCTCAGTACACGATTTTCTCCAGAGGAGAGAGCTGATATCGTAGTCTGATAATCACCTTGGCTAAAAGTATAGGCAACTAGGGCTGGAGGTACAACAATAACATAGTAAGATTGTCCGCTGGTAATGGTGGGGGCATTATTTTCATCGAAAGTGTAATTGCCACCACTTGTAGTAGTGCTGCCTATGTTAGCAAATACACTATTGTATAGTGTTACTGATAGACCATTTAGCCCACTTTCTGTGCCAGAATCGAATGTACTATTGCCATTGATGTCTTCATAGACGAAACCAGAAATACTTTCTCCCGCGGCGTGAGCTTTCGGTAGGATGCTGTTGGAGATTATGAAACTCAGGCCTAATGTTGCAGTTAATAATTTTACAAAGGACTTGAGTCTTGAAGGCATCATAACTGGGTTATTTATTTACTACACCAAGCTAACATGTTTCTTTGCGAATGTGATTGTGTGTTTGACGAAATCGACTTGTGATCAGTACTTAAACTTTGTCTAATGAATGACTTTGCATTCTCAAAAAAGTTCACTATAGTACAGCTGCTTTCAGGTATACGGGCCCATAGCTCAGGGGTTAGAGCAGTTCGCTCATAACGAATTGGTCCCTGGTTCAAATCCAGGTGGGCCCACCAACGATCTCGCCATAGGCGAGTAGTCTTATTCCTATTTCCTAATTCCTGAATTTTTGATTCAGGGTGTCTTACGCGAGATCAAGGAAAGAGGAACTAGGAATTAGGAATGAATTGTTTTTTCTCACGTATACAATTAGTCATCTCAAATATTTAGATGGAAGCTACTTAAAAGTCTCGCTAGTTCTAGTTGAGCCTCCATAAAAACAATTTTAGGTTAGTGCTTTCAATGCTCATAGCTTTTCAATCCTGTATCCCTATTTCCCGACGCTCGTGGAAAACTAAGAGTCAGGCTGAGGGAAGAATTAGATTAAGAAAATTGTCTCTTTATAGAGCTAGAGCTGCAGGTTTTGTAAGATAAATTCGCCATTCTGACTTTACAATTCAGCATTCAGCTTTACGTCTCCAACCGATATGTTTACATTATGCCTGAACGTAAAGCTGTCTGATGTGGCGAAAACGTACTTTCAGTGAATTATCAGCAGAGACCAGTGGTCGAAAAGGGAGACTCCCGGTAACTATTTTGTTACACAATATTCGTAGTCAATATAATGTCGGTGCCATTATGCGTACGGCTGATGCTGTTGGTATTGAACAAGTGATTTGTAGTGGGTATACGCCAATTCCTGATCAGTCGGGAGTACAGAAAACTGCTCTGAAGAGCTTAGAGACACTTGAATGGGTGCAAGTATCTGATCCGCTGCAGTGTGTGCAAGATTATCGGTCGAGAGGATATAGGATCTGTGGTTTGGAACAATGTCATGGCAGTCAATTATTTCATCAAGTTGAGTATCATTTCCCCATGCTGCTCGTTGTTGGTGAAGAAGTGCAGGGGATAGAAGATTCACTTTTGGCTCTCTGTGATCAGATGATT
>CAZXKW010000078.1:0-4586 GCA_964641565.1 uncultured Candidatus Peribacteria bacterium | reverse complement strand
AGAGTGAGTACCTGATCAGTAACTATTTCCTCCTTTGTGCGAACTGCACTAAAAATTAAACCAACAGTGTAAGCAACAATAAATGCAAATACCATACGCCAAATAATCACCTCAGGAGCATCACGAAAAGCAGCCCATGTAGAAAAAAACACAATAGGATTGAGTACTGGAGCAGCTAACAAAAAGGTAATAGCCAAATACGGAGGAACCCCTTTGATGGTAAATTTTCGAGCCAAAGGAATATTCCCACATTCACAAACAGGTAATAAGAACCCTGTAAGGGTAGCATACAATAATGCTAAAAATCGGTTCTTGGGTAAGAATCGAAGAATATGCTCTTCAGTAATAAACTGTGACAAAATTGCAGACAAAATCACACCCAAAAGAATAAAAGGAATAGCCTCGACTACTAAACCAAGGAAAATAATCAGAAAATCATTGACCACATTGGGCACTGACCAGGAGAAAAACATTTATTCGAATGAATAATTCTTTAGTATTCTATTGCATAGAGTTAAAAATTGAAAGTTGCCACGAAGTGGTCCCTTCGGGAAAAATTGCCACGAAGTGGTCCCTTTGGGAAAAGTTGACCTGCATGAGAGCAAAGACAATTTAAGAATTACACTTCATATAGCATTAAAGGCCAGGGATCTTTGACCTCTGATCTTTGCTCTCTGATTCGAACCTGTTAATTGTTAATCACGAATTGCTAACTGGTATTATGTTCACATTTATTATTTTAGGCATCATCGAGGGTTTTACTGAATTTTTACCCATTTCTTCCACAGGGCATTTAATTTTAGCTCGCTATTTTTTTGGCTTGGAAACCACCTCACCTTTGGCAGTAGACGCAATACTACAGTTAGGAGCCATTCTTGCTGTATACATTTACTTTGGACCAGAACTCTGGGCGATGATTAAAGATTTTTTTCAGAAAAAACAGCATTTAGTTTGGGCAATAGTCATTGCTACCATTCCGGCATTATTGATTGGAATAGTCGTGGAGAAATACATCGACTTGTATCTGCGCACACCTAGTGTGGTAGCAATAGTCTTAATTGTAGGCGCAGTACTTTTTTTATTCGTAGAACATTTCTACAAAAATGGTCAGATGGAATTAAAAAAGATCAGCTTAAAACAAGCATTAAGCATTGGTGTAGCTCAATGTTTAGCTTTCTTTCCAGGCTTCTCTCGCTCTGGAGCGACTATTATGGCAGGTCAGATGAATAAACTCACTCGGGAAGCAGCCGCTCGTTTTTCTTTTTACTTATCGATTCCGATTATTACGCTCTCAGGACTAAAAAAACTGTACGATGTTTTAAAAGTAGGTTTACCCCAGGGGATCGGAATGGAATTAGCTGTTGGTACCATCACCGCATTTGTCGTTGCGATCATTTCTATTCACTTCTTACTCAACTTCCTTAAAAAGCATGGTCTCAATCTCTTTGCTTATTATCGAATCGTACTGGGCTTAATAGTGCTCATCCAATTAATGTAGAGAAGTTTATCTCAAAGCAGTACTCAATAGATAACGTGCAGCCACACGCTCAATTACTTCTTGAGCGGCAGTATCATCTTTGACTTGGATTACATCGGCGAACAACGTTCTATGTCTCTTAAATGCGCCCAATTCATCAACTATACCTGCCATTCGCTTGGCAACAGTAGCAGCATCTTCACCACGATTGATCATTCTCTGTTTGAGTAAATCTAGATTAACTGGCTCGAGAAAAAGTGCATGTGTACCAGGATTTTGAGCAATGAATTGATCAACTACTGGAGTGTAAACCAATGCCAACGGTATTTTTCCTTTCGAGAGAATATGCTCTATGTGACTACGTCTATAACCATACCGACGACCAAAAATTTCATTGTCCATAAAAAAGTCTCCTGAAGCAGCGATAGCTCGATACTTCTCTTCGGTCACCAAATCATAATCACGTCCTACTTGGTCAGACTGTCTGCGCGGTCGATTGGAGGTAGAAAGCAACCATTCGAAAGCGTCATAATCAGCAAGCAGTCTATCCGCAATATAGGTCTTGCCTACTCCTGAAGGACCAGCGATCAATAATGGCGATGAATCTACCTTATTCATAGAAAAAACATTAAGGATGTCACCCCCACTATAATCCAAATCGTTATTTATTGAAGACTAAGCAAAAAATAATACAACACTCTACTCATTTAAACCCAATGAAGAAAGAATGCATATACAGTGCAACACCTTAACTTCTTGTTTCAAGAACAATTATCAATTAAAGTACACTCCTAAGATTTATTCAGTATGAAAGCATTAGAAAGAGTTGAGGGCGCTCTAGATCAGAAACAATTTCTATTTAGACATGAACTGGAGATAGCTCTTATCGAGGAGGAGTTAGTTACATTGAGGGCAGATTATGACCGGCTCACTTGGCTTTATACCCGAGAGCAAATAGCTGTACAGGTAGCAAAGCAAAGATCTGACATATTCACTGAACCGAGAGTAACTGAACCGGACGGGACCAGGATTGTACTAGTTTCAGATACAACTAATGTTGAAGAATTACCGAAAGATACTCGTAATGAAATTGACGCCAAAATTCTAGCATTAAGTGCGAGAAAAAAAGACATGACAGAGCTTCTAAGCCAAGATGATCAAACAAAACAAACCTGGTTAAAAAGCAGTGTCGACAATTACTTTAAACACTTACTACTTGCATATGCAGTTGATAAAAACCTACCACGGGAACGCCATGTACCAATAGTAGTCAACACCAATGAACAAGCATTGTTGGCTTTAGTGCTCTATCCCGATCTATGCCAATCACATGAACCAGATGAGAAAAAACGTATCTTAGAAAAATTTGTCACAGACCAGAAAAAAATTCTTAGAGCAGATAACCCAGAAGGAGCGCTAACGATGATTCAGCGTGCAAGACGATTAGGACTTATACCATTAGAAATCACCGCAATTAATGATCAAGAGCGCAGATTACACCACTTGCTCATAACTCTTTCCTTGTAATAGCTAATTAAGCTCCAGCTGCAATTGTGGAGTAGTGATTAATTGAATCAATCGCTCTTCATCGGGGTCCAAAGTTGCCCATGTATAATCATTTCCCCAAATACTTCGAGCCAATAATAAGTCCACTACTGTGATGGGTAAATTAGTAATCCCCGCAATTGGTGATCTTCCTGGTACAGCTAAAGAAAAATCAACGCCATCTAAATGAGTATCATCAATCGGACTAGCTCTTGGAGTGCCATCCAAAAATACTGATCCCAAACCTACTCTCACCTGAAGCAGATTGATATGCGCTTCACTTTGTAATGCCGCAATGATTTTTCGCAGAGTAGGGAGAGCAGGGCGAACTAAACAGACTGGTCTAGACGAAGTAACACTTAGTCTTCCTAAATGACCATTCACTTTTTCAGTCGCAATTTGAATATTGTTGAGCATGGATGACAGTCGCCAGGGACTATTTATCTTAGCTCTAGCTTCTTCTGCCAGAATAGCGAGTTGCGCTTTACAATTTTTTGTATACTGCTCAATTTCGGATGAGGCGGGTAATCCTTTCATGTTTTAAATTCGAGCGCAGATCATAATCCTGATTCACCAAAAGCGCAAAAGCACTATCACCTGTGAGCTGAGAGCCTTAATAATATTTGATACCGAGCAACACGTTCAACATCGCCAAAATTACGCGCATGCTCTAGTGCTAAATCTAAAGCACCATTTTTTTCCAAGCGTTCAATCCCCTTTTCATAAACTTGCTTAGCGTCAGGTAAACCAGCTTGTAAAGCAATATCCAAAGCGCCATTGAGTGCATAGTAAGGATTTTCAATTGCGTCAGCTGCTATTTCTTTTGCTACTTGAATTGCTTTTGCTTTATCAAATTCCCAAGCCACTTTGAACATGCCAAATCTATCTCCAGCCAATAAATAGTACCCATAAGCAGCTTCATACTGCCCAGCCAAATAAGAGCACTCACCTATTTTCGATTTATCCCAGCCTTCAAAAGGATGCTCACGAGTAAGGAGCTGAGCTCTTACAGCTAAAAAAAGTCCCTTGGCCCTCTCATTTAGACCAAGCTTCTGAGCTAGACGACCTGCAAGCATTTTTCTGCCGACATGTTCCAAAGCACAAACTGCAAACTCAGCGAGTTCTTGTCGAAGCTCTGGTAACTGTTTAACTGCATCATGATATAATGATGCTAAGCGACTATCACGATCATCATCTTCGCCAAAGTCAGAAGTATCAAGGCGGGCTTGGTGTAAAATACGTATACGCCAGACATTCTCAATGCTTGTAGCATCACCGACCCCAGTAGCAATTTGTAAATGGGCATCAAGATTCGCACGTAGAGTATTTCTAGTTCCATGAGTAAGATAGAAATGAAACAAAGCACTATCACTTTCACTAAGTGGCTGAGATAATCGTACCTTTCCTAAACAACACATTTGCAGAAAAGCTAAACAGATTAGTCGCCAAATCGGCCCGTTTCATAGCCATAGCCAAGTCTAAAACATGCCTTAGTCGAAATAAATGCAAATGCTCACACATATAAGACCACACCTCCAAAAATCTACCCGTATTTTGCGCCAAA